>NZ_DALZDK010000028.1:31593-70919 GCF_031978665.1 Niallia sp.
CATCTCTGCGCCCGCAAACCCGGAAAACGAGCGGAAAAGGTAACAGAGAGAGCATTTCTACGCCCGCAAACCCGGAAATAGAGCAAAAAAGGTAACAGAGAGCCCCTCACCACATCAATTTATCCTAAAAAACGGGCAAAAAAAGATAACAGATCGTCTTTCAACCCTAACTATCAATTTATAAAGTAACACCCGTTTTAAAAATAGCAATCTCTCGAACTCCGTTTGCTTCATTGCGTGTTTTTTCTCCACTTGCAACAGCAATAACTTTCTCAATAAAGGCTTCGAGTACTTCATTCATTGGCTGCTCTAATAAAGGGCCGGCATTAAAGTCCATCCAATGCTTTTTGTGGTTATAAATAGTAGAATTTGTTGCTACTTTTACGGTTGGTATAAAGCTTCCAAAAGGCGTTCCTCTGCCAGTAGTAAAGAGTACTAAGTGGCAGTCTGCTGCAGCAAGCGCAGAAGAGGCAACTAAATCATTACCAGGAGCTTGCAATAAGCTCAATCCTTTTTTAGAGATTTTTTCTCCATACTGTAGAACATCTACAACAGGCGCTGTACCTGCTTTTTGTGTACAGCCTAATGATTTATCTTCTAAAGTAGTAATCCCACCAGCTTTATTTCCAGGAGACGGGTTTTCATATACGGGCTCCCCATAGGAGTGAAAATACTGTTTGAAATCGTTAATTAAATGGACAATATCCTCAAAGACTTTTTCATTTTCAGCTCTTGCCATTAGCATTTGCTCTGCACCAAACATTTCAGGAACTTCTGTTAAGATGGTGCTTCCACCTTGAGCAATTAAGAAGTCGGAAAATGCACCTAATAGCGGGTTAGCTGTAATACCAGAGAATCCGTCAGACCCGCCACATTTTAGGCCAACATTTAATTCGCTAATTGGAATAGCTTCTCTATGATCATTTTTTGCAGCTTCGTATATTTCTTCCAATAGTTCCAATCCTGCATCGATTTCATTGCCAACCTCTTGTGCAACTAGGAATTTAACTCTAGTTGAATCATAGCTTCCTAGTAACTCCCGAAATTTAGCAACAATGTTATTTTCACAACCTAAACCAAAAACCAATACCCCCCCAGCATTTGGATGCTTTACTGCATCGATTAATATCCTGCGTGTGTTTTCATGGTCTTCCCCTAATTGAGAACAGCCATATGGATGCTTTAAAATCGTAATATTATCAAATGTACCTAAGTCAGGATGTAGTGCTTCAAATTCTTTTAGCATATACTCTGCTGTGCCGTTTACACACCCAACTGTAGGAACGATATATAAGTCATTGCGGATTCCTACTTTGCCACTAGAGCGTCTATATCCTTGGAAAGTCAGCTTTTTTTTTGGATAGTTTATTTGATGAATATCTTGCTGGTAGGTATATTGTAATTCTCCATCTAAATTTGTCTTTACATTATGAGTATGGAGCCAATCTCCCGGATTGATGTCCACAAGTGTATGGCCAATTGGATAACCGTATTTGATGACATTAGCTTTCGCAGGAATATCTGTTAAGGCTATTTTGTGTCCTTGTGGTATATCTTGATTTGCGGTAATGGAGAGACCGTCAATTTTTAATGTTTCGAAAGCTGCAATTGGGCGCAATGCGACTGCCACATTGTCTCGCTCGTTTAATTTTAAGAGAGAAGGAGGCTGTTGCTCTTGAGCGATTTCTTGTAAAACAGCTCGTGCTCCATATTTTCGAAGTTTATTTATATAGGTGTTCACTTCCTCTGTTAGGCTTGGAATAGCTTTTGTTAAATCAGTATCCCAAATCTTTTCGTCACTTAAGATAGTAGTAACAACAGTTTCTGGGTTTTCCCATGCTTTTGAAAATGCATCGAGGACTTCTTGGTTATCCTTCGGTTTGTGCTGGCTTCCTCTGTAAGTTAGAAATAAAGCAGCAAGGGAAGCTGTTATATAAGGTGGTAATTGGTTATTTATTTGTTGGTGTTTTATCAAAAGGGGTAATAATCTTGCCTTGTATTTAGAAACACTGTTTAAAGCAATAGATGTTAATTCATGGCGAATAAAGGGATTCTTGAATCGTTCGATAATCGATTTAGCATATATTTTTAAATCTTCTTCAGGAAGAGTCAGTAATGGGACAATTTCTTTATGCATCAATTGATCAACAAAGACAGCAAAATCTTCATCCTTCATCACTTCTTCCACTGTTTCAAGACCAGCAAGTAATCCAAGGGGCACCATTGCTGTATGTGGCCCATTTAATAAATGAACCTTTCTTTCTCGATATGGTGTCATATCATCTGTAATAATCACATTTAATCCTGCTTTTTCAAGTGGAAATGTCTCCTTTAATTCTTGTGGCCCTTCAATAACCCATAGTAAGTAAGGTTCCGTTATAACTAGGTGCTCATCTATATAACCATGCTCTTTGTTAAGCATTTCAGCTTTGTCATGTGGAAAGCCTGGAACAATGCGATCAACTAAACTGCAGCAAAAAGTATTTTCTGTTTGCACCCAATGACAAAAATCTGGTTCCAAATTCCATCGCTTTGCATACTGTAAAACGATTTCCTTCAGTTTTTCTCCATTTCGATCAATTAACTCACAAGGAATAATCGTAAATCCTGGTTTTTTTAATTGGAAGCGTTTATATAAAAGGGCAGTCAGTTTACCAGGAAAGCTATTAGGAGGCACATCAGCCGAGGTGTCTTTTTCATCTAATTGGATTCCTGCTTCTGTAGTATTGGAAATGATGAATGCTAATTCCTCATTTTCCGCTAATTGTAAATAATCTTCCCATTGTTCATAGGGATTAATTAATCGATTTGCAGTTGTAATAATTTCACTAGTATGAATGATTTCTCCTTGATAAAAGCCTTCAAGAATGACGGTATATAAATAATCTTGATCTTCCCATACACCTTTTGAGGGATGGGGAGTTGGTTTCACTATAACGGCACTACCATTAAAGAGATGTTGCTTATTCATTTGCTGCAATTGCCAATTTAGAAAGCCCCTTAAAAAATTTCCTGTTCCAAATTGAATGACTTTCTCAGGGAAAAAAGATAAATTTGTTTGTAGTTTTTTTGACAGCTTCTCCACTTCATTTCCTCCTTTTTGCACACGTTAACATTTTATGATAAATCAAAACAGTTATGACTGTTTTGATGGATAACTAAGTGATTCTCTTTTTACTAAATGGGTGTCTACTAAAACTTGGGTTTCCTTTAAGGATTCACCATTAATTAAAGTAATTAATTTTTGCATGCCAATTTTGCTTATTTCATCGATTGGCTTATGGATGGTGGTTAAGGCAGGTGTTGAATATTGGGCAAATGAAATATCGTCAAATCCAATGATGGAAATATCATCAGGGACTTTTTTATTTTTTGAAAAACAAGCCTTTAATGCTCCAATTGCCATATCATCGTTTGCACAAAATACGATACTCGGCGGATCAGGAAGAGTTAATAGCTGACTCATCTCTGCAAATCCGCTTTCCATACTATAGTCTCCGTCAACCATATATTCAGGTTTTACTGCTACATGAGCCTTAAGTAAACTATTTAGAAAGCCTTGTTTTCGTTCTGTTGAAGAGCGGAATGAATTTTTTCCATTGATATACCCTAATCTTTTATGACCAAGCTTAATTGCCTCATCGACTGCTTTCTCCGCGCCTTGCTGATCGTTTGCCGAAACGTTGGGAATAGTAGGATCATCTAGCCTCCGATTCAGTACGACCATCGGAATGCCAGTTTGCTGAATATAGTAGATAAATGCATTGTCTGTATCACTTTGACTTAGAACGATAATCCCATCAAACCGTTGCGGAATAATTTTATCAAAATGCACGAGGGTATCAATGCCGTTCACAGCTATGCTATAGTTTTCGTCTAAAACAGAATTAACGCCTTTAATCACGTCAACAAGAAAACTAGAGCTTGTTCCATGGCTAATACTAGAGAAAAAAACGCCAATCGTATAAGATTTCTGGTTTACGAGACTTTTAGCATTAAAGTTTGGTACATAATGTAAATCCGCTGCAATTTTTTTTATTTTCTGCTTGGTGTCTGGCTTAATTAGCGGACTATCATTTAGCGCTCTAGATACCGTGGTGTGAGAAACACCTGCAAGTTTTGCAATATCTTTTATGGTAACCATAGGTCCTCCTGATAATTATGTTAACGTTAACATTTTATAATTGATTTATATATTTGTCAATCGGGTAGGGAATGCACACGTGAAAAAATCCTCTCGCAAAAGATAAGGTTTATATGCTATTATAGGTATGTTGTTATCCTAAAAATAGAAAATAATCATTTTTCCTGTATGTGAAAATGATTACTTTTACTTTCTTTATCAAGTATAAAGAAAGAGAAAATAGAATAGTCATTTGACAACGCTTTCAAATATTATATGCTAATATATAGTTAGATCTGTCGAGGAGTGTGAGAATTTGAGGAAATTAAGGTTGTTTTACAAATTGTTTTTTCCCTTTTTCTTATTAGGGATTGGTATTGTAGTAGGCTTTAGTGTATTTATCTATAATTCTACCTATCACTCCGTAGAAGAGGAATTTATTAAAGACAAACAGAACTACACGAAACAAATCCTTAATAATTTAGAGCAAAAGGTACGCACCATTGAATATGGATACACGGCATATAGCTCTACCTCCAATTTTGAGACAATATTTAAGAAGCCGTTATCTGGCAAGGATTTTGATACATATAGAGATATAAAAAAAGAATTAAGTTATATAGAAATGATGGGGATAGAAGGGAGCAAGCACAATATAATTAGTCTTGCTCAAAATTGGGCGATTATCGATGGTTCCTTAAAAGGATTGCAAGAGGAGGAAGTGGAGAGATATAAGGAAGAATATATCAATGAAGCAAGCCAAAGTTTGTTCTGGAGACCGATTGATACTGGCATTGAGATGATTATGACCTTGCCAATCTATCAAAGGGATAAGTTTGCATTAGGTATCTCCAGTATACCAAGAAGCAGCATTGATGAAATTGTAGATAATGAAAAAGATAACCTAGTAGAAATCTATAATAGTAAGAATGAATTATTATATTCAAGCAGAAAAGAAGAAAGGCGATTGTCTTCTGAAAGCTATAAGAAAATAGCAGAAGAGGGAGAAGCTGTCAAAATAGTAGAAGCGGATGGAAAAAAGTATGTGTATGCAAAATCAGACTATAATCGCTGGATTTATTTAGTGCAAATTGAACCGAAGGAAATCTCCAGCATGATTAATAATACAAGAATTGGATTATTAATTGTGTCGACCTTACTAATATTATTAGTTGGCATCATTTCTTATATGCTCGCCAACTCTTTTTCACGGCCTATCCGCAAAATTCAGGAGAAGTTAGCTATACAGGATATAAGTGGCAAGAAAAATGAGCTATCTCTTGTTGCGGATTCCGTTGATAAAATTATTGGACAAAATGAAACATTAATGGCTAGTTTAATGATGCAAAAACCCCAGCTCGAGACTTTGTTTGTTTTAAGCTTATTTAGAAATAGAATTACAGCAAATGAAGCAAAGCATCGATTAAAGCAATTTGGTTATTTTTTTAAAGAAACGGATCATTTTTACACAGGTTTAATTCAAATAGACAATATGGATAGTCAAAAAATCGTAGACAAAGATTTATACTTATTGGCGCTAAATAATATTGTTGGGGAAATGGTGCCTGATACCGAGCGATTGATACCGATTGTATTAAACGAAGAGATGCAAGCAACCATATTTATAACCGATGAAAATGATTATGACTCAAGTCGAAGAATTATGAAGTATTTTGAGGATATTCAGTCAGCAGCAAAGGAATACTTAAATATCACTATCAGCGTAGGAATAAGTCCTGTTTATAAAACATTAATTAGTAGTAAAAAAGCAGTCGATTTAGCGAAAGAAGCTCTGCATTATCGGGTAAATGTTGGTCCGGCATCAATTATTTTTTACGATGATATCGCCCCCCTTCTAAACGATGCATCCATTTCTAAATATCCAGTTGAGTTGCAAAATGAGCTATTAAATACGATTCGCTCAGGTAATGAGGAGGAAGTGAAGGAGACAGTAGAGGCGTTAATTGATGAAATTTTCCGGCTTAATAAAAATCCAGTTAGTTTAGAGGTAACGCTTATTCGATTGATTAATGAGATTATCCAATTGGGTCAGCTTTTAGGAGCAGAGGCCAAAATTTTTGATAGTATAAAGCCGCTTTACTATGAGGCAATCAACGCATATTATCCTGGTCGAATAAAGCAAATGCTAATCGAACACCTTATTACGCCAATCATTAGAAGCACACAGGATAAGACAGATAAAGAATTTCGATCTTTGTCCGATAAAATTGTTCAAATCATTCAAACAGAATATGATCAGGAGATTTCTCTAGACATCATCGCTGACCGCCTTCACTATAATCCTAATTACTTAAGCAGCGTCTTCAAGAAAGAATATGGAGAAAACTTTGTTGATTATTTAATGGGCTTTCGACTACAAAAAGCAAAATCGTTGCTCCAAGAAACAAATATGCCAATCAAAGAAATTGCCGAAACATTACAGTATCGAAATTCTCAAAACTTCATCCGTTTTTTCAAGAAAAAAGTAGGAATAACACCAGGAGACTATCGAAAACAATACGTTAGCTAATAAATAAAAGCGTGTAAGCTATTTAGTTATACTTACACGCTTTTTTATATGAACATTATCCCTTCACCGATCCAACTAATGCCCCTTTCACAAAATACTTTTGAACAAATGGGTAAGCAATAAGCATTGGGACTGTCGCAATAACAATTACCGCCATCTTAATCGTTTGAGCAGGCGGAATCACATCAACAGAGGAGCCCTCTGCTTGCATCCCACTGGAAACAATAACAATTTGACGCAGTAAAACTTGAATAGGCCACTTGGTGGAGTCGTTGATATATAGAATTGCAGTCATATACGTATTCCAGTAAGTAACAGCGTAGAATAAAGAAATAGTTGCTATAGATGGGAGCGCTAAAGGCAGCATAATCTTCCAGAACACTCCTAAATCTGTACATCCATCCATTTTAGCCGACTCTTCTAAACTATCAGGCAAGGCTTGGAAAAAGTTTCTCATAATGATTAAGTTAAACGCATTAATTGCTACAGGTAAAATTAATGACCAGTAAGAATCAATTAAGCCAAGCGCCTTCACTACTAAGAATGTAGGAATCATCCCTCCGCTAAATAACATGGAGAAAACAACAAGAAAGTTAAGGAACCCTCTGCCGTGCAGATATTTACGAGATAAGCCATAGGCCATTAAAGATGTTAAGACCATACTTACTAGTGTACCAATCCCAGTCACCCCAATAGATACCGCTAAAGATTTAAAGATGGTCGGAGTCGAAAGAATATAACGGTATGCATCCAATGAAAAGGTTCGCGGTATCAAAATAAATCTTCGGGCTACTACTTCCTGTGTGGAAGCAAAAGAGCTGGCTATAACATTAACGAAGGGCAGAAAACAAATTAAGGCGATTATGATCAAAATACTTCCGTTTATAATAGAAAAAGCCCGTCCTCCTTTTGTGATTTTCCTATTCTTTTGTGTTTTCTCCATAAAGATCCTCCTTTATTTTTTAATAACCTGTGCATGAGCTTCTAGCTTGATGGTTCCAAAACTTCTCCCAGCGTCAAGTCGTCTTAACATTCCTTTCGCTAGAAGCTCTACTAAAACATGTTAAAGTGTATAGCTATAAAATCACCTTATCAGTTGAGTTTCATTTCGTATATAATCAGTATTACAGAATTAGAAAACGCTTACTTTTATGTGCTGTATTGCATTAGAGAGATAGATAATCATTTTGCCTATACAGTTATCATTACATTGGGTTAAAAGGAGAATAAAGCTGATGAAGCAAGGGTTTGTAAGCGTTATCAAATAATGATTATATACGTAATTTCACTTTTTCAATATGCTTAAGTTAAGAAATTCAATAACACACATAAAGCAAGGGGGTAAATAATGGAAAGTATTATTAAGCCTAGTGATCATCCAGTTCCTAAATTAAATGCGAAGCAACAAAAAAGGATTAGAAGACAAAAGACTTGGGCGAATGTAAAGAAGAACAAAATGCTATATTTTATGATTTTTCCAGGTTTTCTCTATTTTATACTCTTTAAGTATTTGCCAATGGGTGGATTGATCGTTGCCTTTCAAGATTATCAGCCATTTTTAGGTATTATGGGAAGTCCTTGGGTAGGGATGAAGCATTTTATCCGGTTATTTACAGAGCCTACCTTTTTCATGCTTCTAAGCAATACATTGATCTTATTTGCCTTAAATATTCTCATTTTCTTTCCAATGCCAATCATTTTAGCGCTTATGTTGAACGAGGTGAAAAACAAATACTTTAAGTCGAGTGTACAGACATTAATTTATATTCCCCACTTTATGTCCTGGGTAATTATTGTTTCCATTACATATGTCTTTTTAAATGTAGATGGTGGCTTAATTAACGAAATGCTAGCGGCTATAGGACTTGAGAAAGTCAGCTTCTTGACATCATCTGATTGGACGAGAACAGTTTATATTGCACAAGTGATATGGAAGGAACTTGGCTGGTCGACCATTATTTATATTGCCGCCATTACTGCTGTTGACACGCAATTATATGAAGCAGCTGAAATGGATGGAGCAGGTAGATTAAGGAAAACTTGGCATGTAACATTACCGGCAATTCGTCCAGTAATTATTACTTTGCTTATTTTAAAAATCGGAAGCACTTTAGATTTAGGATTTGAACATATGTATCTATTATTAAATTCATTAAATAGAAGTGTTGCAGAAATATTTGATACGTATATTTATACGGCAGGTTTAAAGAATGGACAGTTAAGCTTTAGTACAGCTGTTGGCTTATTTAAGGGATTAGTAGGCTTAGTGTTAGTCATGCTGGCAAATAAATTAGCTAAAAAGTTTGGAGAGGACGGCGTTTATTAGGATTTAGAAAGGAGGGATTAGATGTTAAAATCAGTGGAAAAAATAAATCAGATTTTTACAATGATACTAAAACTGGTGTATATCAATTTCCTCTGGTGGCTCTTTACTCTATTAGGACTAGGAATATTTGGTGCTGGTCCCTCAACCTATGCTCTCGTTAGCATTATGCGACAGTGGATAAGAGGAAATACTAGTATCCCTACTTTTTCTTCTTATAGGGAGTATTATAGAGAGTCCTTTAAGGAATCCATGGCTATAAGCTGGATCTATGCACTAATTGGTTATGTGTTAGTGATTGACTTACTATATGTGACAAATTGGTATTTAAAAGTAAGTTTAGTAATCATTTTCCTTCTTTATTTCCTTTCGGCGGTTTATATCTTTCCGCTAATGGCTCATTATAACTGGAAGGGAATATTCTTTCGGATGAAAATGTCCTTTATCTTTGGTTTCTCTTGTTTACAGTATTCTTTGTTGTTGTTTGTTGTAATTGGTGCTACTTATTGGACCGCGATTACATTTTTCCCTGGAATTCTCACTTTCTTCGGTGTTAGTTTCCTATTTTATGTGATTACTTGGACAGCAAATCAAGTGTTTACGAGAATGGAGTTACAAAATACAGAAGTGGTAGAAGATACAACTATTTATCAAATTGCAAAGGAGCGTATAAATGAAAAAACTATCAAAGTTAGCCAGCGTTAGTTTTGCAGGTATGCTATTATTGGCGGGATGCAGTGGGGAAAAGGAGCAATCATCTGGAACTTATGATGAAAATAGTAAAGCCGAAATAACTTGGTTAAATATTTTACACACAGCCTCTCCGCCAACAGATACTGTTTTAGATGAAATCGAAGAAAAAACAAATACGGAAATAAAATTTTCTTGGATTCCTGATGCTTCTAAGGAAGAACGGATTAATACAGCATTAGCTTCTGATTCATTAGCTGACATCGTTACATTAACTATTATGGAAAACTCTTCCGTGCGTAATGCGTTAAAATCAGGAATGTTTTGGAATGTAGAAGACTACTTAGATGAATTTCCAAATCTGAAAGAAATCTCGGAAGATGTACGTGTTTCTGCATCTATTGAAGGAAAACTCTATGGGGTTCCATTTCAGAAAGATTTAGCTCGAAATGGTGTAGTTTTACGCAAAGACTGGCTTGATAACTTAGGCTTGGATCTACCGAAAACAGTGGATGAATTAATGACAATTTCGAAAGCGTTTACAGAAGATGATCCAGATGGTAATGGGAAAAATGATACAACTGGGTTTGCTGATCGAAGCGATTTAATATACGGTGCATTTAAAACATTGAGTTCGTACTATGGAACACCAAATATTTGGGATCGGGATGAGAGCGGAAACTTTATTCCTGAATTTGAAACAGAAGGCTATATCGAAACAATGGACTATATGAAAGAGCTTTATGATAATGGCTGGATAAACAAAGACTTTGCGGTTACGGCAAAAACAGACCAACAGCAAAGCTTTGCACAAGGAAAAGCAGGAATTTATATTGGAGCACTTTTTGATGCGAAAAATCTGCAAACAATGGCAACTGGTATCCAAGATAATATGGAATTAGCATTAGTAAATGATATGGTATCTGATTCTAATCCAGAGCGTGCTATCTGGGCTGCAAACAATGGAATTGGCGGATTATTAGCTTTCCCTCGTTCAGAAGTAAAAGACGAAGCGGAATTAAAGAGAGTTCTCAAGTTTGTTAATGATTTATTAGATCCTGAAATATACACGCTTATGACCTATGGAATCGAGGATGTACATTATAAACTAACAGATGATGGTGCTTATGAAATTATTAATCAAGACTTATGGACACAGGAGGTTCAGCCATTCGCAGCCTCTAGACCAAAGGAGTCAGGGTATGGGTTAAAGGATCCGACTCCTATTAAAGCTTTGGCTGATGAGATGATCGCAGAAAATGCAAACTATGCAGTGTTGAATCCTGCCTATTCATTAGAATCACCAACGAATACAGCACAAGGATCTGAATTGCAAAAGATTATTACAGACGCTACTTATCAGTATATATTAGGGGAAATTGATTTAGACGGTTTCAAAAAAGCAGTTAAAACATGGCAAGATTCTGGCGGTAATACGATTAAAGAAGAGTATAAAGCAGCATACGAGCAAACGAAATAAGGCTGAAATTAATAGAACATATTTAAAAAAATGAGGTGAGAGGAAAGCAGGTTTTGGCTAGACGCTCACCTTGTAAAATGTTAGCGAGTTCGTAAAAAAACTGGAGTAATAAAAAATCTAATTAAAATGGGGGAATAAAAGAATGGCAGAAATGAGTTGGTCAGCTAGAACGGCTCTTTCCATCATGGAAAGACTTCCGCACTTATATGAGGATAAAGGTTACAACGGAAAATGGTCCTATGATTATGGAGTAGTTCTTAGAGGATTTGAAAACCTTTGGAAACGAACAGGAGATGAAAAATACTTTCAATTTATAAAGGAAAATATGGACCATTTTATCCAAGAAGATGGATCGATAAGGGAGTATGAAGTATCGGAATTTAATATCGACCATATTAATAATGGAAAATTACTGTTTCAGTTATTTAAAGACACAGGCGAGGAAAAATATCGAAAGGCCGCTGATTTGTTGAAATCTCAATTAGAAAAGCACCCAAGAACCTCTGAAGGTGTCTTTTGGCATAAACAAATTTATCCGTATCAAATATGGGCAGATGGATTATATATGGGAGCACCATTTTATGCACAATATCAAATGGAATACGAAGATGGAAAGGGTCTTGATGATATTCTTCATCAATTCAAGATTAGCTATCAACATTTAGTAGATGAAAAGACAGGTCTTCTTTATCATGCATGGGATGAGAAGAAGATGCAGCCTTGGGCTAATAAAGAAACAGGATTATCGGAGAATTTTTGGGGGAGAGCAATGGGGTGGTATGTGGTAGCGCTAGTCGACACATTAGAAATTATCCCGGAAGATACACCAGATCGACCTCTTTTAGAGAAAATATTAGCTGAGACGTTGAAGGCATTATTAAAGTATCAAGATGAGAAAAGCGGTGTATGGTATCAGGTCGTTGATAAGCAAGGGGAAAAAGGAAACTATTTAGAAGCATCTGCAAGCAGTATGTACGTTTGTGCGATGGCAAAAGGAATTCGCTTAGGACTCCTTAATAAAGAAGAATGGATAATGCCATTAAAGCAAGGTTATCAAGGCCTATTAGAGGAATTCGTTTTGCTGACAAAAGAAGGCTGGGTTAATTTAAATAAAAATTGTCAGGTTGCAGGACTTGGAGGAGCCGACAAGCGAGACGGGACATACGCTTATTACATTAGTGAACCAATCATTTGTAACGACCAAAAGGGTTTAGGCGCATTTTTGCAGGCGTTAGTAGAAGTGGAGGAAGTAATAAATGAATAAGGAGATTGTAAAATGAATGATTACATCATCACCGAATTTGGTGCGAAAAGTGACGGAAATCTATGTACAGTTTCTATTCAGAAAGCGATAGATACGGCATATGAAACTGGCGGAGGAAAAGTTATTATTCCGCCAGGCGAATTTCTGACAGGTGCCCTATTATTAAAGGATAATATTGAATTCCATTTGGTGGCAGGAGCAGAATTAATCTTTTCAGATGACCAAAAGGATTACTTCGTTGTCACATCTAGGTGGGAGGGGGTAGCTAGAGAGGTCTATGCTTCTTGTTTATACGCGGAGAATAGTCGCAACCTTTCCGTTACAGGGTTTGGAACAATCAATGGGAACGGGGGAAAATGGTGGCATCTTTTCCGTAAAGAACGAGAGAAGCTTGCTTATCCTAGACCGAAGCTAATTAGTTTAGATGGATGTGAAAACATTACGATTAAAGATGTAACATTAATTAATTCTCCAAGCTGGACAGTTAATCCGATTTGCTCTCACAACATAACAATAGAGAATCTTACAATCACGAATCCAAAAGACTCTCCCAATACAGATGGAATTGATCCAGAATCTTGCTCCAATGTGAGAATCAGCAATTGTCATATTGATGTAGGGGATGATTGTATTGCGATTAAAGCAGGAACCGAAGATACTGTCGAGCGAGTAGCGTGTGAAAATATTACCATTACAAATTGTACAATGGTTCACGGTCATGGGGGAGTCGTGCTTGGAAGTGAAATGAGTGGCGATATTCGGAATGTAACCATTAGTAATTGCGTATTTCAGGATACAGACCGAGGCATTCGATTGAAATCGAGAAGAGGGCGCGGCGGTGTGATAGAGGATATTCGTGTAGATAATATTGTAATGGAGGGAGTTATTTGTCCATTCATTTTAAACCTATATTATTTCTGTGGTCCAAAGGGGAAGGACAAATATGTATGGGATAAAAATCCGTACCCTGTAACAGTTGATACACCAATGTTTAGACGGATACATTTTGCTAATATTACCGCCCGGAATGTTCATGCCTCGGCTGGATTTATCTATGGTCTTGCAGAGCAATATGTTTCAGAGCTTACCTTTAATCATATTGATATCTCTATGGCAGAGAAGGCGATACCTGGAAAACCAGCAATGATGGCTGGAATAGAGGATATGAATAATCGCGGCTTCTATGTTGGCTTTGCAAAAGATATACTATTTAATCGGATAACAATTGAAAATCATGAAGGACCAGCCTTTTATCTGGAAAATTGTGAGGATATCGAGTTGACCCATTGTAAATCAAGAAATACGAAGAAGGAAGAAACGCTGATTAAGGAAGTGAAGGCGTAAAGTGGGAGAGACACGTCAAAAGCTAATAGAACTGTTAGGAGAATATCCAAAGTCAAAAAGTATTACAGCTCAATTAATCAAGACAGAAAAAAGAAAGAACTATATATTGGAAAGTCTCCTTCTGCAATTAAATGAGGAAGAGTCCGTCCCAGCCTATTTTGCCAAGCCAATCAATCAGAAAGAACCACTAGCAACCGTTATTTTTAATCATTCTCATGGAGGGAATTTTGATCAGGGGAAGGAAGAACTGCTAGCAAGCAGCAGCTACTTGCAATCCCCTCCTTTTGTTGAGGCAATAACAGATTTAGGGTTTGCTGTGGCTTCCATTGATATGTGGGGTTTTAATGAAAGAAAAGGCAAGGTAGAGAGTGAATTAGTAAAGGAAATGCTTTTGGAGGGGAGGACCCTTTGGGGAATGCGGATTTTTGATAATATTTCTTTTCTAGATTATCTTGTGGAGCGTCCAGATGTTGATAAGAACAGGATAGCAACGATTGGTATGTCAATGGGTGGCTTAATGAGCTGGTGGCTGGCTGCATTAGATGAAAGGATAAAAGTGACGGTTGATATCGCTGGTCAGGTACACATAGAAACATTAAAGCAAAAACGGGGTCTGGATCATCATGGCTATTATTATTATGTGCCAGGCTTTTTAAAATATTTCTCTACTTTATCGGTGCAAGCATTAATTGCTCCAAGACCTCGACTAAGTCTTGTTGGAAAAGACGACCGCCTATGTCCGATTGAAGGAGCATTGTTTTTGGATGAGGAACTGAAGAGGGTGTATGGAGATCTCCATGCAATGGAATATTGGAGCAGTCAGATTGTAACAGGTGGTCATCAAGAGACAAAGGAAATGAGAAGACAATGGGAAACTTTTTTAACGAAGCATTTGTGAGGAATCCACTTCAATTTGTCATTGGAAAAAATAAAAGCTGTGATTTTACCAGTATACAAGAAGCACTTACGCATTGTTCTAATATAGAGAAACCGATTACGTTCATTATTCTAAGTGGAGAGTACAATGAAAATATATTTCTCTATCAATCAAATAGAAAGTTACTAGGAATAGGGACTGTTCGAATTATTGGAAATAAGTATGCGCGTCAATTAGATGACCATGGCTGTGAAATAGGTACTTTTCAAACGGCAACCCTTTTTATTAATGCAGAAAATGTCTGGATGGAGAATATTGAAATAGTTAATAATGCTGGGCATGGGGAAGCGGTAGGTCAGGCAGTTGCCCTATATAATGAAGGCAATGAAGTAATATTCAAGAATTGTTTGTTTAAAGGGTTTCAAGATACCATTTGTCTCGGACCATTGCCAGACGTTCAAAAGGATGGAACACCCTTCTCCAAACCCGAGATAATTATGGATTACCCAAAGAACCGAGTAACCTTTATTCATTGTTATATCGAAGGGACAGTCGATTTTATATTCGGCGGCGGAGAAGCACAGTTTGAAGGGTGTGAATTGAAATCGCTTAATCGCCCTAATAACCAACCAGGCTATATTACAGCAGCGAGTACTCCTAACGGGAAAAAAGGATTCTTATTTTCCAACTGCTATATAACTGCAGATCCTAATGTAGCGAATGTCTATTTAGGACGGCCATGGAGGCCCTATGCCAATGTGACTTTTTCTCAATGTAGAGTAGGTTCTCATATTCATTCTGATAGATGGGATGATTGGGGAAAGAAAGAGAACCGCGAAACAGTGACTTATAGAGAAAGTAAAAATAGTTATTTTCAAAAGAGTCCAGTCAAAAAAATAGAGTGGATTCAGATAGAAACAGAATAGAAAGGAACGGGAGAAATGAAGCGAAAATGGGAAGTAATAATTGGGGTGGTTGGTATTGTATTATGTATCGTTTTTCTAGGAGGATTCTCGCTAACAATGACCTCTATGGACGAAGAAACGTACAAAGTAACAGTCTTTCCTATTCTTCAGGATGGCGTTTCTTTAGGGTCTGTAAAGGATAGCTTAGAAGCAATGAATGTCTTAGCTATATGGTTTGGCATTACCCTATTACTTGTTCTCATTTTAGTTGTGTTTGCTACTGCCTTCATATGGAATAACCGTTATCCCAAATGGGCTGCAATACTCTATCTATTGGCTGGATTATCCACCTTAATTGGCACCCAATTTATTGCCTTCCCAATCGCTTTTCTCTTTTTTCTAGTAGGAGCTTTATGTATGTTTCGAAGAGTAGCTAATTTAAATAAGAAAGGAGAAGTATATGTATCGCATCCCCATTAAAAATCCGATCTTGCGTGGATTTAATCCAGACCCAAGCATCCTAAGGGTACATGACACTTATTATATTGCTGTTTCGTCCTTCGAATGGTTACCAGGTGTACGAATCTACCAATCGAATGATTTAGTAAATTGGAAGCATGAAACAGACGTGATTACAAATCAAGTAGATTTAAGAGGGAATCCACAGAATGGTAGTATATGGGCTCCGCAAATTAGCTATTCAGACGGGCTATTCTACCTTATTTATACCGATGTAAAAAGTACGAAAAGACCATTTAAGGATTGCCATAACTATTTGATAACTGCTCCAAGTATAAATGGTCCTTGGTCAAGCCCAGTTTATTTAAATAGCAGTGGTTTTGACCCCTCCTTATTTCATGATAATAATGGGAGTAAATGGCTGTTAAATGAAATATGGGATTATCGTATGACAACTGGAAATAAATCTGCTGGTATTGTCATGCAAGAATATGATGTAAATAGTCAAGCGTTAATCGGCCCCGTTTATAAGCTATTTGATGGCACAGAATTAGCTAAAACGGAAGCGCCTCATCTGTATCAGTATGGAGATTATTATTATTTAATAACGGCAGAGGGAGGAACGGGGAAAGGACATTCTGTTACCGTTTGCCGTTCTAAATTAATAACAGGACCCTATGAGTTAGACCCTGAATACCCAATGCTAACAGCCAGTGATAAACCGGAATCGTTATTGCAGTGCTCAGGACATGGAAGTATTGTGCAAACACCGTTCGGCAAGTGGTATATGGCCTATTTATGCACAAGACCATTAGATAAAACAGCTGCGATATTAGGGAGAGAAACGGCGATAGAGGAGGTTTATTGGACAGAAGATGGCTGGCTCCGTCTCGCATCAGGAGGGAATGGTCCGAGCCTTTTGACTGAAATTGTGACGAATGAGAAAGTAGTTTTCAAAAAGGCTACTAATTTTGCAGATGATTTTACAGATGCTCTAAAAAAAGAATGGAATACTTTACGTATTTTAGCTGATGACTCTTGGTGTGATCTAATAAGTAGAAAAGGCTATTTACGAATGTTTTCAGGAGATTCTATTCAGTCCTTATTCGAGCATCATATACTAGCCATTCGTCAAAAGGATTTTGATTTTCAGGCAGAAACTAGCGTAGAATTCCATCCAACAACCTTTAATCAAATGGCTGGTCTTATGCTTTATTTAAACGATAGCAATTACCTATATGTTTACGTAACATATGATGAAGAAAAAGGCCGTGTTCTTCGGTTCATGCGCTGTGAAAATGGACAATTTCAATTAGACCCAACAATAACCCCTATTACTGCAGAAGAAGTTCAGTTAAAAGTAATGGGAAACGGAGCCATAGGAAACTTCTACTTCCGATTAGAGAAAGAAGAAGAATGGAAAGAAATTACCACCAGTCAAGATCTATTATTTTTAGCAGGAGGATTTACAGGAAACTTTATTGGAATAGCCGTCCACGATATGAACAAAAAAGCAGCCACCTATGCAGACTTTTCCTACTTTCGGTATGAGGGATTAGATAGTTATTAATGGGTAGGAAAGTGTAAAAGGTATTCAACGAAATGTAGTTCTAATAGTTAACAGTGAAATGTATCTTGATTTTCCGAGGCTTACTGTTCGCCTCGGAAAACAATAACCACTTTTATTAATGTAATCAAAAAAACGGACACCCGTTAAGGCATCCGTTTTCTCTAATTATTTTCCTAACATTGCATCGACTTTATCCTGATTATTGTCAATCCATTCCTGTGCAACTTCTTCCTCATCAGCACCATCTTCGATTTTAACAATCATCTCTTCAATATCTTCGACAGGCATGCTCCAGTTACTTAAAAATTCATGAACTTCAGGTGCTTCTTCCTTCAAATCATTATTTACAACTACATGAACTTCTGAAGTCTTAAAGAACCCTTTTGGATCTTTCAATACTTTTAAATCATAATCAACAAACATTGGATGTGGACGCCAGCCTAGGAAAAGGACAGGCTCACCACTTTTCATAAGCTTAGAGGCTTGTGCTAACATTCCACCTTCACTGGAAGCAACATATTCTAAATCCAACCCATATTCTTCAATCATTTCTTTTGAAGTAACAGTCATTCCTGCTCCTTCTTCAATACCGTACACTTTTCCGCCAAAGAGATCTTCTTTACCTTTTAGGTCTTCTATGCTGTCGATTCCTTCCACATTAGAGGGAATAACCCAGCCGAGCTCACCTTCTGTATAGCTGACTGCTAAATCTTCTATTTGGCTGCTGTATCTATTCATATAGTTTGCATGCATATCTGGTAACCAAGCATCCATAAAGACATCTAGATCACCACGTGAAAGACCAGTATAAACCCCACCAGCATCTGCATTTTTCTCCTCAACTGTATAGCCCATATCCTCTAGTAAAAGTTTAGCAACTTTTGTTGGAGGAACTGTGCTAGTCCAAGGAGTCACACCGAAGGTAATAGTTTTTCCATCACTCGACTCATTTCCACCTGTATTTTGGCTTTGAGAGGAACATCCAATTAAAAGGGTAAATAGCAATAACATCAAAAAGCTAAGTTTTAATTTTTTCATAGATTTGCATTCTTCCTTTCTTCTGTCAATTTTGGTAGATTACGATGCTTTAAGCTTTTTTTCCTAAACCTTGTGTAATTCGATCTAATATGATGGCAAGGACAACAATGCCTAATCCGCCAGTAAGACCTAATCCAACATTTACACTGGAGATACCGGATAAAACGGTACTACCTAATCCTGGTGAACCAATCATCGAAGCAATAACAGCCATCGATAATGCCAGCATAATCGTTTGATTAATTCCTGCCATAATCGTTGGAATTGCATTTGGCAACTGAACTTTCACAAGTAATTGCCAAGACGTAGAACCGAAAGCTTTAGCAGCTTCAACGATATCTGCTGGTACTTGTTTAATAGCTAAGCTCGTCATGCGTACTGCAGGTGGAGTAGCGAAGACGAAAGTAGAGATAACTGCTGGTACTTCTCCTAAACCGAAGAGTAGAATAGCAGGGATTAAATAGACAAAACTTGGTAATGTTTGCATAAAATCGAGAATCGGTCGGACGATATGATCCAATGTTCGATTTTTAGCAGTAAATATTCCTAATGGAACACCGACAACGATAGAGAAAAAGGTTGCTACGATAACAATAGATAGTGTTTGCATAGCACCTGTCCATAGCCCAACGGAACCTAAGTAAAGGGCTCCGATAATAGTAAAAATAGCGATTCCTCTTCCAGCAAGACGCCAAGCTAAAAGGGCTAAAATGATTGCTATTACTTCAGCAGGTATGATCGTGAATAAATTAGTGACAGCGTTGATAAATACGCTTAATACTCCGCTAAAGGAGTTAAAAAAGTCACCTAAAACTGGCAGAAGCCAATTGTCTACAAATTGATTTGTCCAATCTTCTAGTGGAAAGAAGAAATAATTCATATGATAGCCTCCTTTTGTTCTTTTCCGAGAATAAGTCCAGACAATATAGAGACTCGTACAATGATTCCTAGCAATCTATTATTTTCTGTGACGGCAATGGGGAATTTTGATTCTGCTGCAACTCCAATTAAATCATTTAATGGAGTATCAAATGTGGTGGAATGGAAGTCATGCTCTAACACATCTTCGACCCATTTATTTTCTTTAAATGCATTAATGGCAGCATCAATAGTCAGGATACCTTTTAATTGCTTATCTTTATCTACTACAAAAATACTTGATAGGCCAGCTTCTTCCATTTTTCTTACTGCCACCCTTGGTCCATCCTTCCAAGCGGTAATAAGATCTGGCTGCTTCATGATTTGTCCAGCAACTAAAACTTTCGAACGGTCGACATCTTCTACAAAGTTAGATACATAATCATTCGCCGGATTTTCTAAAATTTCTTCAGCAGTACCTAATTGTACGATGGAACCATTTTTCATGATGGCAATTCGATCACCAAGTTTGAGTGCTTCATCTAAGTCATGGGTGATAAAAATAATCGTCTTACCTAACTTGTTTTGTAAACGAATGAGTTCATCCTGCATTTCCTTGCGAATAAGCGGATCTAATGCACTAAATGCTTCATCCATTAAAAGGATATCGCTATCATTCGCTAATGCTCTTGCAAGGCCTACTCGTTGCTGCATACCGCCACTAAGCTGATTAGGAAAACTTGCTTCATAGCCTTTTAAACCAACATCATGGATTGCTTTAATAGCTTTTTCTGCACGATCCTTCTTAGGGTGACCTTGAATTTCTAATCCGTATTCTACATTCTCTTGTACGGTTCGATTAGGAAATAATGCAAAATTCTGAAAAACCATACTAAGCTTTTTGCGGCGAATTTCAATTAATTCCTTTTTATTCATGGTCGTTATATTTTTTCCATCTATTAATACCTCGCCAGAAGTTGGCTCGATGAGTCGATTAATGAGGCGAATGAGTGTTGATTTTCCACTCCCGGATAACCCCATAATCACAAAGAATTCTCCTTGTTTTACATGAAAAGATGCATTATCTACTCCAATTGTCATGCCAGTTTCTTTCAATATTTTCGTTTTTTCTTCGCCAGCTTGGAGTCTCTTTAAACCTTCTTTTGGGTTTCCTCCAAATATTTTTGTGAGATTTTTGACTTCGATTTTATGCATGAATCACTTCTCCTTCATCGATTTATCTTGGAGATTTCCCGAATATGGATAAAAAATTGGAAATTGAAAAATAAAACTTGATTATTTTTAGAGGAATAGTAGGAATTAAGCGAGTATAAAGGCAATACTTATAGTGGAACTTTGGGTTATTTATTTGTTTTGTATAGTATTACTTGCTTGTGTTACTCCCAGTATGGTAATGGGATTTATCCATATCCTTCTCCTGTAGAGTTACCCTTATTATATAAAACAAGTATTATATAGAGCAAACGCTAAAATAAAGCATATACAGTTCATATCGTTCATAAAGTTTTTTCTGATTAAATTAAATAGGCAGTATACTTAAAAATACTACCTAATTCACTAAATAACTCTCGATTCTACATTTTGTGGAGAGAAAAAAGAATATACGTTTCAATTTCCCAAAAATAGAGTATATGATCCTAATTAACAATATATGATCCAAATTAGCAATTAAATCATGGATAAAAGAGACCGCCCATTTTCTCGAACAGTGTCCAATTAGTTATCTCAGAACTAATTTGCAGTCTTCTCCTTTTAAGCGATTCATTTTTTACTTCACTATATGACAATCAAATAGCAAAAGGTTTTTTTCTGTCAATATAGCATTGAAAAAATGCCAAAAAAGAGGTAGTATGTAAATGAGAATGATAATCAATTTAACTAATGAATAAAACGATTTAATCATATATAGATAAAACAATACTTTAATAATAGGAGTGAGCTTGTTAATGGATCATGCAGAACTATTCGATGTGACGATAATTGGCGGCGGACCGGCAGGACTGTATTCTGCTTTTTATAGTGGGCTTAGAGAAATGAAAACGAAAATTATTGAATTTTTGCCACAATTAGGCGGAAAGTTGCATTTATATCCAGAGAAAATGATCTGGGATGTTGGCGGGATCACTCCAATGCCAGGTGAGAGGTTAAGAGAGCAGCTTGTACAGCAAGGATTAACTTTTAAGCCTGAAGTAGTTACAAATACTAAAATTCATTCTATTTCCAAAAACGAGGAAAGCATTTTCTTGTTGGAAACAGATTCGGGAGAAATCCATTATTCTAAAACAGTCATCGTAGCAGTCGGAAGCGGAATCGTTACTCCACAAAAATTAAAAATTGAAGGTGCCGAAAGATTTGAAGTGTCAAACTTAAACTATACGGTAAAATCTTTAATGCACTTTAGAGATAAAGTGGTTGTTCTTTCCGGTGGTGGAAACTCAGCAGTTGACTGGGCACTTGAACTGGAGCCGATAGCAAAGAAAGTTTATTTAACTTGTAGAAAAGATACACTTGCAGGTCACGAGGCAAAAGCGAGAGAATTGTTAGAAAGCAGTGTAGAGTGTTTATTCCATACAGCGATTACGAAACTGATTGCTAACGACAAGCACGATCGTATTGATTCTGTTGAATTAACGAATACGCAATCAGAAGAAGTAACCACTCTAAAAGTAGATGAAGTAGTTATTAACCATGGCTACGAAATGGATTCTTCCCTATTGAAAAATAGTAAATTAAATATTGACATGCTTGAAGATTTTTACATAGCAGGCAATGTTAATAGTGAGACATCTGTACCTGGGATTTTTGCCGCTGGTGATATTCTAAAGCATGAAGGCAAAGTTCACTTAATTGCAGGTGCCTTCCAAGATGCAGCAAATGCAGTCAATAAAGCAAAATTATATATTCAGCCAGATGCAAGCAATAGCGCCATGGTATCCTCTCATAATGAACTATTTGAAGAAAAGAACAAAGAAATAATCAAAAATATGATCCAATGTGACGACTGTACAGTGATGAAGGTTCGGGCATAATTATTTCTAATGACACGAATAAAAAGGCAAATGAGAAAGGTGAATTCATCTTTCCATTTGCCTTTTTTGATGTGTAGTAATCATTCTGTTGACACAGTCATCATTAATGCATTAATTGGCACTTCCGCTGTTTCTAAAGTATAGACAGTGTTTCCTTCTTCCCATCGTGCCGTTACCTTCACTTCCTCTGCATTTTGCGGATAACTAACCTCAATTCGTCCATTCTTTTTCGGAACAGGGAGGGCATTCTCTTCTAAATAATCAACCATCTTTTTTGCAATATCAACCGTATCTAATTCATCAGCAGAAATCGATTTAATTTGTAATACCCAACGACCTTCCTTCCAAACCAAATACGAGCTTCCAGCAGCGCCTTCTCTCATTCCAGTAATTTGATGTCCTAAATCTACCTTCATGTCTTCTGGAATAGAATCCAATGAAACTACAGGAAACAATTCCTTTTGTTTCGCTGCATCATCGTATGTTTCTGCGTTAAAAGTTGCAATTAGGTTATCATTTGAATGTAAGGACTCATCATTAATAGGAACATATTCTTTCGTTTGATAAAACGAGATGAAATATTCATCCGTTTCATTTTCATTTATTTTGGCAGTAACATATTGAGAATCTGTTACAGGGAATTTTGTCGGAAGTTTGTTCTCTTTCATTTTAAGCATTGATCGCAGCTCTTTTATCTGATCAGCGGTAGAGGGTGTTTCTTTATTGCTGGCAGTGGTTTGATTAGCTTCCGTATTAGCTTGTCCAGTTGCATTAGCTTCCTTTGTAGTTGATCCTGTTTGACTACCTGGTGACTCATTGGAACAGCCACTTGCTATAAGCGAAAAGGTGAAGAGTGAAAAGAATAGAATTTTTTTCATTCGTATTACTCCTTTCTTAGTCTTATTATTACGTTTATTCCCTATAAAAAGAAAAAAATGAGTTTTATTAAAAATTTATTTCTTATAGAGTCCTGTTAGGAATTGGAATGTGAAAGGAGTGATGGGGATAAAGAGGATATGGGGAAATGATGGAGTGTGTGTAAAGTAGGTAGGGTCGCAAGGAAAAGGGGAAAAGCGCAAGTAAAGTAGGTAGGGTCGCAAGTAAGAGAGGAGAAGTCGCAAGTAAGCCGCTTAATCCGCGAGAAAAGAATCAAATCCACATACAAAGTTCTCTAACCACAACCGCAGAAAACCAATAAAAACACAATCTTCATCAAATGTGCAACAAAACTCTGATAAAATAAAGAAAAACGAAACCAAATAAGAATGGAGACAAAAAAATGATGCCTTTTACAAAGAGGGTTGTCGAAATCATTATGGATATTCCTAAGGGAAAAGTGATGACCTATGGACAAATAGCTAAGATTGCTGGCAGTCCAAGGGCAGCTAGACAAGTAGTGAGGGTTCTGCATACCTTAACGGAAAAATATCAGCTTCCCTGGCAACGAGTGCTCAATAGTAAAGGATGTATTGGATTAACAGGTGAACAAGGGCAACTTCAAAGAAGGCTGTTAGAAGAGGAAGGTATTGTGTTTGCGGAAAATGGATCGGTTCCTTTAATAGAGTACGGTTATGAGCCGCTTCATCTAGTGGACGAAAATTTATAAAAGCCTATTGCAGTAAAACAGGCAATAGGCTTTCATCATATGTTAGTTTAAGGCAGAGTTCATTGTTTGTCTAAGAACTTCTACAGAGTGGTTAAATTGTTCTGCTTCTTTTTCGTCTAGTTTCAACTCTACTACCTCGCGAATTCCTTGACGATTAATAATTGCGGGAACACCAATATAGATGTCTTCATGACCGTACTCGCCATCTAGGTAAGCAGACACTGGCAATATAGAATTTTCATTTCCGAGAATAGCTTTTGTGATACGTACGAGAGACATTCCGATTCCATAATAAGTTGCACCTTTACGTTCAATAATATGATAAGCGGCATCTCGAACATTAATGAAAAGTTCATCTAGGTCTTTTTGAGAGTATTTGTCATTTTTAGCTAGCTTTGTTTCAATGCTTTCTAATCCAATGGTTGTACTGCTCCATACTGGCAACTCCGTATCTCCATGCTCACCAATAATAGCGGCATGAATATTACGTGTATCTACATCGAAATACTCACCTAGCATATAGCGGAAACGAGCAGAATCCAATGTAGTACCAGAACCGATTACTCGTTCTTTAGGCAGCCCAGATTCTTTCCAAACGACATAAGTAAGAATATCAACTGGGTTTGTTGCAATTAAATAAATGCCATCAAATCCACTAGCAGTAATTTCTTTCACAATGCTTTTAAAGATTGCAGTATTTTTTGCAACTAAATCTAAACGAGTCTCCCCTGGTTTTTGAGGTAAACCAGCAGTTATGACAATTAAGTCTGCATCTCCGCAGTCAGAATAGTCGCCAGCCCATACTTTTGTTGGTGCAGGAGCAAATGGGCTACCATGATTTAAATCCATTGCTTCCCCTTCTGCTCTTTTTTTGTTTACATCTATTAAAACGAGTTCTTCTGTAACACCTTGGTTAATTAATGAATATGCATAGCTACATCCAACAGCACCTGTACCAATTAAAACGACGCGATTTATATTTTGTTGTTTCATCCTATTGCAACTCCCTTTTTCTAATTTAATAGAATAATAGTTAATTTATTTATAAGGCTATAGTTCGTTACCAAATGGAGAACAAGATTCATTTTGACTTTTCTCCATAATATCTTAATATTCTTTCTCTTGTAAAATATTATTACTGTTTATATAGTGATTATATACTTAAAACATGTGAAATACATCACATGAATATGGCGGTTTTGTGAAAGTTTCCAAAAGAAAACGCAAATTCCACAATAAGAATTTCATTAAAGATATTCCCTTTAAACAACGGGATAAACAGAATAGTCTAAAAGGAATTATTGAAAATTATTGACAAAAATCAGATACATTCGGTAATGTAGTAAGTAATTGAATAGGGAAATCCACTAGGGGAGCCATTTGGCTGAGACAAGAATACTTGGACCCTTCGAACCTGATCTAGTTCATACTAGCGTAGGAAAGTGGAGTCGGCATAGAATCGTAATATTAATTTATTTATATAGAGCCACTCCATTTTTTGGAGTGGCTTTTTTGCATACAAAGTTGCTCCATGTTTTCCTTTTCAATAAAAATTCTAAAAGTTGGTCTTAAAGGACCGAAAGAAGGAGGAAATTAAATGCGTTTTTCAGAGGCATTAAGACAGCAGGCAGATCCAATTTTTCAGGCCATCATGGAACATCCATTTGTTCAAGGAATTGGGAAGGGCGATTTAAAGAAGGAACAGCTTATTCATTATGTGAAACAAGACTTTGAGTATTTAAATGCCTTTATGAAAATTTACGGATTGGCTATTTCAAAAAGTACAAATAGAAAAGATATGGAGCTATTTAATAATCAAATATCCTTTGTCCTGCATAGTGAAATACATCCACATAATAACTTTTGTGAAGTAGCAGGTGTTAAATACGAAGACCTACAAGGGTTTCCAGTAGCCCCTTCTGCTCACCATTATATTCGTCATATGCTAACAGTTGCTCATCAAGGTGACATTGCTGATATTATCGCGGTGCTTTTGCCTTGTCCATGGACTTATGTAGAAATCGGGAAGAGGCTTTTAGAAGAGGTAAATCCAGATAGTACCCATCCTTTTTACGACTGGATCCATTTCTATGGGGATGGTCCAATGACTGTGACTACCCCGCTTTGTCAGCGACTAGATGAACTTGCTGAAACGCTTAATGAAGAACAGAAAGAGAGACTAGTGGAGTATTTTCTATTAAGCTGCCAACTAGAATATAAGTTTTGGGATATGGCTTATAATCTAGAGGAATGGCCAGTGAAAACTCTTGAGGTGACTGTATGAACTGGAAAATTAAAGAGGTAGTCTTATTAGTTGTAATCGCCGTAGCATGTGGAGTTCTTTATATGGGATGGTCCACTTTATGGCTTCCGATTTCGGCACTCGTTGGTCCAGTTGGTGCTAACTTTATGTTTGGAATATGGGTTATTGCGAGTCCGATTGTTGCCTATATTTTACAGAAGCCAGGTGCTGCTTTAATCGCAGAAGTAGTTGCAGCCTCTGTTGAGCTTTTAATTGGCAGTCATTTTGGATTATCAGCACTTTTAATAGGCGTATTCCAAGGAATCGGGGCAGAAATAGCATTTGCAATATTCCGCTATAAAAAATATCATGTTTCTGTCTTAATGTTATCAGGCGCATTAGCTGCTTGTGGAAGCATGTTATATAGCATTATTGCAGAGGGGTTTTCCTATTATACGACGACAACGCTTGTTCTAACCTTTGTTATTCAAGTCATTAGTGGTCTTATTTTAGGAGGGTTATTAGCCAAAGCAGTTGTGGAGGGGCTTGGTAAAACAGGAGTCCTAAATGGATATGCTATTTATAGATCAAATCGGAAGAAGGAGAATAATGATGAGTTCATTGTTAGGATGTAACCATCTATCTGTGCGCTTCTTTGAGGATAAGGTACCTGTCCTCAAAGAAGTTACACTGCATATCAATCAAGGGGAAAAAGTATTAATTCTAGGTCCGAGTGGTAGTGGCAAATCTACGATAATATCGGTACTAGCTGGAATTATTCCAGAACATATCGAGGCGAGTGTTTCAGGAGAAGTGATTAGGAAAAAGCGAGCTGGTGTCCTTTTTCAAAATCCTGACACACAGTTTTGCATGCATCATGTAGATGAAGAAATTGCTTTTAGTTTAGAAAATCGAAAAGTTCCAAGAGAACAAATGGATGCGATAATTTTAGCTGTTCTTGATACAGTGGGATTAATGATAGAACCGCATACGCCTATTGCGGATCTTTCAGGCGGAATGAAGCAAAGACTAGCATTAGCTTGCTTATTAGCGTTAGAACCAGAAGTACTCTTTTTGGATGAGCCAACAGCACAGTTGGATCCTTCTGGTAGAAAAGAAGTGTTTGAGGTTATAAAAAATACTGCAACTAGAACTGGGCAGACGATGGTCGTTGTAGAGCATGTGTTAGATGGCTGTATAGAATGGATGGATCGCGTCATTCTTTTAAATAAAAATGGTCAAATAATTGCTGATGGCAAACCAGAAATGATTCTTAATCATTATAAAGCGGAGATGCAAGAAGCTGGTATATGGGTTCCTCAAGTATTCCCTCACAAGTGGAATGAGATGATTCAAAATGAAAACCATTCGAGAAGAATAGAATTGATCGAAACATATGAAAGCAGGAAAGAAACGCTAAAAGCGGGAAAATCCAATGAGCCTATTCTTGAAATAAGCAATCTAGAAGCTTCGTACTACAAAGAAACAATCTTAGAAAATCTAGATCTTACCGTAAATAAGGGAGAATGGATTGCTGTCATTGGCAATAACGGCGCTGGAAAAAGCACTTTCTTGAAGCTGCTTGCACATCTTAAAAAGAGCAAAAAGGGAGATATCCAATTTCATGGAAAAGATCTGAAAAAGTGGCGAGATAGAGATCTTTATCAGCGGTTAGGGTTCGTATTTCAAAATCCAGAGCTACAATTTATTAATCAAACAGTCTATGATGAAATTGCATTTTCTGGTATCCAATATCACTGGAAGGAAGCGGATATTAACAATCGAACTACAGAGCTTTTGAAGGAATTTGGTTTAGAGCCTTATCAAAATCAACATCCTTTTACTCTTAGCTTTGGACAGAAAAGAAGATTGAGTGTAGCTACAATGCTGCTATTAAATCAAGATATTCTTTTATTAGATGAACCTACTTTTGGGCAAGATGCGAAGTCAGCATATGACTTATTACACGTTCTTGAAAAAAGAAAGCAAGAAGGCACTTCTATTATGATGGTTACACATGATATGGATCTTGTCGATCAATATGCAGATAAGGTAATAGTCCTTGATGAAAAGAAAATGGCTTTCGCTGACCAACCGTATCTTCTTTTTTCCAATCAAGAGCTTTGTAGGGAGCTTTCGATTATACCTCCTGTCCACTATCAATTAATAGCTGAACTAAAGGAGGTTGAAGAAAATCAAAAGCAACGAGTCTTATCTATCACATCTTAATCCAGCAATGAAACTAATGACACATATTCTGCTAATGGTTATCTTAATGACGATTCAAAGTGCATTTTCTACATTAGCTATCTGGATATATGTCTTGATTCTTGGTTTTACACTTGGAGGGTGGAAGGGGAAATTTCTTGTAAAGGTTCTTCTTCCATATTCGATCTTTTTTGTGCTTACGTTTTGGATGCTTGCGGCATTCGGTAAAGGGGAAACGATTGTATGGAAGTGGGCTTGGTTTCAAGTAACAGAAGAAAGCATCGGAAGTGGTTTACTCATTTCAACACGCATGCTTTCCTTTGTTACGGTTGGCTTGCTTTTTACCACTACGACCAATTTACATGAATTGATGATGAGCTTTATTCATCAATGGAAGCTTTCTCCTAAGTGGGCATATGGAATGATGGCTGGCTTTCGGTGTATTCCAATGTTCCAATCTGATTTAGCACAATTAAAAGAAGCACATCGGATTCGAGGATATAAACATAGCGGAACTTGGAAGGCTTTCTTTCGGTATGCAGTTCCCTTGTTAACACAAGCCATCCGTCGTTCGGAACAAATGGCGATGGCGATGGAAGTAAGGGGATTTACAGGGGAACGAGATAGAACGTATTATCAAAAGACGTATATCACTTTATTTGATTATCTTTATTTTAGTACGATGATGATTATTGCTATTAGCATCGCATTATTTATGTAAGTTTCTAAACTAACAGACTCATACAATTATCCATTACAGTAGCATTTTATCCGTTTGTAATGAATAGATTGTATGGGTCTGTTTTTTTATTTTAGGTAGTTTCATTTTAGAATATTTATTAATCATAAAATCTTTATTTTTATTATATTGACACTACCTGTATATACAACTATAATGAAAGCGTAACCAAAACTTGTATATACATGATTTGGGTATGTAATACGAATAATAATGGATTGATTAATAAATGAAAGTAAAGACAAAAGGGGGAAGAATGATGGGAAAATATGCAGAACAGGCAAAGGAGCTTCTTGAGCATATTGGTGGAAGCGGAAACATTTCTGTTGTAACACACTGTGCGACCAGAATGCGTTTTGTTTTAAACGATCCATCGAAGGCAGATATAGACAGCATTGAAAAAATAAAGCTTGTAAAAGGAACATTTACACAAGCAGGGCAGTTCCAGGTTATTATTGGCAATGAAGTTTCATCTTTCTACAATGAATTTATTGCCATTGCAGGAGTAAGTGATACTTCAAAGGATGCTGCAAAAGAAGCGGCAAAACAAAATATGAACATCCTGCAAAGAATGATAGCCCATTTAGCAGATATTTTTACTCCGTTAATTCCGGCAATCGTAGTTGGGGGATTAATTCTTGGTTTCCGGAATGTTATTGGCGAAATTAAATTAGTAGATGGTGGAACGAAAGCATTAGTAGAGGTTTCTCAATTTTGGGCTGGAACGAATAGTTTCTTATGGTTAATTGGGGAAGCGATTTTTCACTTCTTACCTGTCGGGATTACATGGGCAGTAGCAAGAAAAATGGGAGCTACTCAAATTCTTGGTATTGTATTAGGGATAACATTAGTTTCTCCGCAGTTATTAAATGCATATGCAGTAGCTGGAACACAAGAAGTACCATTTTGGGATTTTGGTTTTGCCCAGGTAGAAATGATTGGTTATCAAGCGCAAGTGATTCCCGCCATTTTAGCAGGTTTATTACTTTCATTTTTAGAGTTGCGTTTGCGTAAAATAGTTCCTAATGCGATTTCGATGATTGTTGTGCCATTCTTTGCATTAGTGCCTACAGTATTAATTGCTCATACAGTACTAGGTCCAATCGGATGGAAGATAGGTTCTGTGATTTCAGATGTTGTATACTCTGGTTTAACTTCTACTTTAGGATGGTTATTTGCCGCAGTATTTGGCTTTGCTTATGCACCACTTGTTATCACAGGATTACATCATATGACGAATGCGATTGATTTACAATTAATGAGCGAATTTGGCGGAACAAATCTATGGCCAATGATTGCATTATCCAACATTGCGCAAGGGTCAGCGGTACTTGCGATGATCTATTTAAATCGTAAAGATGAACAGGAAAAACAAGTATCAATCCCGGCAGCTATCTCTTGTTACTTAGGAGTAACAGAGCCAGCCATGTTTGGTATCAATTTAAAATACGGCTTCCCATTCCTAGCCGCAATGATTGGTTCCTTATTTGCCGCAATTATCTCAGTCGGGTCAGGTGTAATGGCGAACTCTATTGGAGTAGGCGGAATCCCAGGAATTCTATCGATTCAACCGAAATATATGGTGATTTTTTCAATCGCAATGGTTGTCGCGATTGTAGTACCAATTATTCTAACCATTGTTTTCTCCAAACTTAATATGGGAAAAGTATCGTTAAAAAGAGTAAAAGGATAAAGCTTCGCTAACAAGAGTCAGAACTGTCCGTTTATAGAGGGATAGTTTGGCTCTTTTGTTTGTTTTTAGGGTGGTGGAAGGAGTAGAGGGGATCTAAGCCCGATAGCACGAAATCTAAGTAATCAAGGTAACAGACAAAGAAACTCCGTATATTTCACTAATCAAACTATGGTTAATCCGTATAAAAAGACATTCCTCTATGGATATTTACCCAACAATAGCGTAATCTATACATTGGTGTATTTGAATGTTACATTCTGTTATCGGTAACACAGAGAAAGCGATTGCATTAAAACGGTTTCAAATTTACAATGAGAATGTGAGATAAACAAGGAGGGAAAATTTCATGAAAAGCTATAAAAAACTATTAATGTCAGGAGTAGCATTACTTACTGCATTCTCTTTAACCGCTTGTGGTGACAATGATACGAAAGAAAGTTCAAAAGGCGGATCATCTGATGGGAAACAAACCTTAACGGTGTCAGTTGATGGCGATGGGTATAAAAAATATATTGATAGCATTAAAGGCGATTTTGAAACGGAAAATAACGCTGAAGTAAAAGTAGTAGTTATGGCAATGACAGATCAAGCAGATGCATTAGCATTAGATGGTCCTGCTGGAACTGGTCCAGATGTATTTATCGCTCCTTATGACCGCGTTGGTTCAATGGGTAGCCAAGGTCATTTAGCTGAAGTAACAACACAACCAGAAGGAATTACAGCAACAGAAGAAAAACTAGTAACATTTGAAGGAAAACAATATGGTACTCCATTCGTTATTGAAACATTAGTAGGTTACTATAATAAAGATTTAATTAACGAAATGCCAAAAGACTTCTCAGAGGTAGAAGCATTAACAAAAGACAGCAAATATGCATTCGCATCTGAGTCTGGCAAGAACACTGCTTTCTTAGCAAAATGGACAGACTTCTATTTTAGCTATGGATTAGTTGCAGGATATGGTGGATATGCATTCGGAAGCGAAGGAACAGATCCAACTGATATTGGTTTAAACAATGAAGGTACAATTGACGCAATTAAATATGCAAAAACTTGGTATGATCAATGGCCTAAAGGTATGCAGGACGTAACCGGTTCCGGTGACTTTATCACAGAAATGTTTACTACTGGTAAAACAGCTGTCATTATTGATGGACCTTGGATGGCATCTACTTATAAAGATGCGGGCGTTAACTATGGAGTTGGTGCAATTCCTACATTACCAAACGGTGAAAAATTTGCTGCATTCGGTGGAGGAAAAGCTTGGGTAGCTTCTTCTTATGCTCAAAATCCAGAATTAGCTGCTAAATGGTTAGAGTATGTTGGTAATGCTGATAACTCAACAAAATTCTTTGAAGCTACAAATGAAATTCCTGCAAACACTGTAGCTCGTGAGGCAGTTCCTGCTGATAACGAATTAGCACAAGCTGTTATTGCAAACTTTGAAAACGCTTCTCCAATGCCTAATATTCAACAAATGGCTGAAGTATGGGATGGCGGACAATATCTAATGTTTGATGCGGTTTCTGGTGCGAAAACACCTGAACAATCTGCAGAAGATACAGTAAAGAATATTAAAGAATCAATTGAACAAAAATACAAATAATGAATGAAAAAAGGAAGGGAGGTATTTCACTCCCTTCAGTCGAAATTTCTAATTATCACAGCAGATAATTAGAAATTTCTTCTTTCCTTAACGCAATCGTTTGCATTGAAAATGCTTTCAAAACGGATTGGTTTATCAAAAAAAGTTGGTCGAGTGATAATTTCTTTTGGTAAATCAATAAATTACCATAATGCAACAACATGCAATTTATAGAAAGGGGATAGCCCATAATGAGTCAAAATGAAACAAACCATAAACAGAAAGCATCCCTGTTATCCATTATTCCTGGATTAGGACAGTTTTATAATAAACAAGCATTTAAAGGAATAATCTTCTTTGCTCTCTTTTTAGTTTTTGCAATAGAGATGGCACTTACTGGATTTCAGGCTTTAGAAGGCTTAATAACATTAGGAAGCATACCTCGTGATGATCACTCTTTATTCCTAATGATTAAAGGGACGTTGCAATTAATCTTATCTGTTATCTTTTTATTCTTCTATGTGCTTAATATTCTTGATGCTCGTAAAATTGGGGCTTTAAGAGACAAAGGGGAAAAAATTAATACAAAAACAATTGATATTTTGAAAAATCTTTGGGAACAAGGATTCCCGTATATCTTTACATTTCCATCATATATATTAATGGCTTTTATCATTATTTTTCCGGTATTAGTAACATTATTTATTGCTTTTACAAACTATGATTTTCAACATATACCACCATTTAAGCTAATTGATTGGATTGGCTTTGAGAACTTTACAAATATTTTCTTCTTAAGTTCTTATCGTGCAACATTTATGAAAATCCTTGTATGGACATTGATTTGGACATTTGGAGCAACAACTTTACAAATTGTTCTTGGAGTAGTTGCTGCTGTTGTTTTACATCAGAAGCATGTAAAAGGAAAATCCTTTTTCCGAATTCTTTTCTTATTACCATGGGCAGTACCAGCATTTATTTCGATCATGGGATTCTCTAATATGTTCAATGATAGTATTGGTGCCATTAACGCTCAAGTAATTCCGTTGATCAATCATCTTCCGCTTATTGATATACCAGCAATCTCTTGGAAGACAGATGCTACTTGGACGAAGACAGCACTTATTATGATCCAAGGCTGGCTTGGATTCCCGTATATTTTTGTAATGGTAACAGGAGTACTGCAATCTATCTCGGATGATCTTTATGAAGCAGCAAACCTTGATGGGGCAACTGCTTTGCAACAATTCCGAAGCATTACATTACCGATGATTTTATTCGCTACAGCGCCAGTTATGATTACACAATATACATTTAACTTTAACAACTTCTCCATCATCTACTTATTCAATGAAGGTGGTCCGGGAAGTATCGGCTGGAATGCAGGATCGACAGATATTCTAATTTCTTGGATTTATAAGCTAACAACAGGCCAAGCGCCACAATATGCAGTTGCAGCAGCGGTAACACTGATTATTTCTGCAATCGTTATTGCAGTATCACTCATAACGTTTAAGAAAACAAATGCTTTTGGCAATGAGGAGATGATGTAGGATGAGCATGAGAGCATCGCGACTAATAAATAGAATATTGACGTATGGTTTTCTCGGAATCCTATCAATAGTAATCATTTACCCATTATTGGTAACAGCATCAAGTGCATTTCAAGCAACCAATATGGCGGCGTTTACGTTGAAATTGGACGCAAACTGGGGATTAGATAATTTTCAAAGACTTTTCAGGGAAACCAACTATTTAAGCTGGTATAAAAATACGATTATTATCGCTATCGCAGTAATGATCGTTCAAGTAACATTAGTAACGCTATCTGGATATGTATTCAGCCGTTATCGCTTTGTTGGAAGAAAATATAGCTTAATTTTCTTCCTAGTGATTCAAATGGTGCCAACAATGGCAGCATTAACGGCATATTATGTATTAGCAACAGTACTTGGAGCGATTGATCAATATTGGTTACTATCATTAATCTATATCGGCGGTGGAATACCAATGAACGTATGGTTAATGAAAGGATATTTTGATACGATTCCTCGTGAATTTGATGAAAGTGCACGTATTGATGGAGCTGGTCACTTAAGAATCTTTGTACAAATTAATTTACCATTAGTGCGTCCGATGCTTGCAGTTCAAGCTTTATGGGCATTTATGACACCATTTAATGATTTCTTATTATCTAAGTTCTTATTACGCTCCAACGAGTTATTAACATTAGCAGTTGGGCTGCAGACACTAATATCCAACCCTCGCGAACAAAAAGTAGCACTATTTGCAGCAGGGGCAGTATTAGCAGCATTACCAATTGTTGTCTTATTCTTCTTCCTACAAAAGAACTTCGTATCTGGTTTAACAAGTGGAGGTTCAAAAGGATAGAAATAAGAAAATGTTAGTTTAGAGGGGTGTCCGTTAAAACTCAGCAAATGGTGCGGATGCCTCGTAAAATAGAGCATATTAATAAAACATCGAAGAATTTTGAAGTAAGAGAGTGGGAGTACAATGAAGAAATCGGAACCATTTTTGATGCAATATTTTAAGTCTATTATTACACCGACAAATGTATTTAAGGGTAAGAATCTATTAACATGGCCAAAAATGATTTTCCTGTTTATTTTCTTAATTGCGTGTATGATGATGCCAACCTCTATCCAAATGGCTAAATTAACTACCTTTCCATTTGAGTTTCTGTTTCCACGAACAGCGGAATTAATAACAGATGACTTTGTAGAGAAATTGTCCTCTACTCAAGTGAAAGACGGGAAGTTAGTGGGAATAGATAGCCAATATGCAGAGGAAACGGGTGGCAATATTATTGCAATTGATCAAGACAATAAATATCAGATGACTGGAGACGATCAGACATTTGGGATAAAAGGGTATGTCAATGCCGTTGTTTTTAAAGAAGACTATGCAGTAATTGCTGAAGATAATGGATTCGGATTTCAATTGTATTATCCAACAAATGAGGAGAAGTATCCTTTTAAAATAGAAAGCAAGGAAGATGTCCTGCAATATATCGGAACTTTATGGTATGTGCAGAACAAAGCCTTTCTTCTGCCAATCCTGTTACTATTACTAGCTGGTTTATATATAGCAATGAATGTGCTGCAATTTCTATTTATGTCACTCGTATTATGGCTAACAAAGAAATCTAATATTACGGATATAAGAACCTTTAAAGAGGCAGCAAATATTGTCCTTAACGCAGCAGGTTTACCAAGCATTTTAGCAGTGATTTATGGATTTATTCAATTTGATGTTGCGACATTAATTATGATACAAGGGCTTGGAACCGTATTAATGATTGCATTTGCATTTTTTAGAACAGGCTTTAAAGAAAAAGGATTAAAAGTAGATTCAGACAAAGCGTAGGGAGAGAAGATTATGTCGAATAAGCGTCTTTTCGAAATAAACAGCTGGAAACTAACATCAAATAAGTTGGAAAAAAAAGAAAAGCGATTGCAGGAAAGTCTGACCTCCATCGGAAATGGCTATATGGGGATGCGCGGAAACTTTGAAGAAGGCTATTCAGGAGATTTCCACCAAGGTACGTATCTTGCAGGCGTTTGGTTCCCTGATAAAACAAGAGTTGGCTGGTGGAAAAATGGCTATCCACAATATTTTGGCAAAGTGATTAATGCACTAAACTTTATTGGAGTGGATATCTATATTGATGGTTCTAAGGTAGATTTATATAAAGAAAATATTATTGATTTTCATCTTGAGCTAGATATGAAGGAAGGAATTTTAAAACGAAGCTTCATCCTTCAAAAAGGAGAAAATCATATCCAATTTGAATTAGAGCGTTTTTTAAGTATTGTGTCAAAAGAAGTTTGTGCAATAGATATAAAGGTAACAGCACTAACTGGAGCTCATACTATTGAATTGGTTCCATATGTAGATGGTGATGTGACAAATGAGGATTCCAACTATGAAGAAAAATTCTGGGAAGAGCTCGGAAGAAAGGTGGAAGCCAATTCAGGCAACCTCATAATGAAAACGGTTGATAATCCTTTTGGAACGCCAAGATTCACTGTTTCTGCTTCGATGGTTAATACGATTAGCCACTTAGAAGTGACCTCTTATAATGAAAAACCAATGTATGTTGCTAATGCTTATAACAATAAGCTCAAGCAAGGAGATTCCATCCATCTACAGAAATATGTCGCTATTTCCACCTCTCGTGATTGGGAAGAGGAAAAATTAGCAACTGTTTCTGACATGCTAGCAAAAAAGGCGAAGGAAAAGGGATATTCATCTTTAAAAGAAGAGCATATTGCCGCTTGGGCAGCACGTTGGGAAAAGGCAGATGTTCAAATTGAAGGAGACGAGGAAGCACAGCAAGGAATTCGTTTTAATATTTTTCAATTATTCTCTACCTACTATGGCGAAGATGCGCGTCTAAATGTAGGGCCAAAAGGCTTCACAGGGGAAAAATATGGTGGGGCAACCTACTGGGATACCGAAGCATATATTGTACCGATGTATTTAGCTGTTGCCGATCCTAAAGTAACGGAACAGCTATTGCGTTATCGTCACCAACAGCTTCCAGGCGCAGAACATAATGCAAAACAGCAGGGGCTAAAAGGGGCATTATATCCAATGGTTACTTTCACAGGGGTTGAATGCCACAATGAATGGGAAATTACCTTTGAAGAAATTCATCGAAATGGGGCGATTGCACATGCGATTTTTAACTATACAACCTACACAGGCAATGAAACTTATGCGTTGAATGAAGGATTAGATGTGTTAGTAGGAATCAGCCGTTTTTGGGCAGACCGTGTACATTATTCGAAAAAGAATGATCAATACATGATGCATGGTGTAACGGGACCAAATGAATATGAGAATAATGTAAATAACAATTGGTATACAAATAAGATTGCGACTTGGACATTAAGATATACATTAGAATTGCTCGAGAAAGCAGCTCCACAAAGGAAGACGGATTTAAACATCGGAAAAAGCGAATTAGCAAAATGGCAGGAAATTATCGACAAAATGTATTTCCCAGAAGATGACGAATCAGGTATTTTCGTTCAGCATGATACGTTCCTAGACAAAGATATCCGTTCGGTAGATACCTTATTAAAAGAAGAAAGACCACTTAATCAAAATTGGTCTTGGGATAAAATTTTGCGCTCTTGTTTCATTAAACAAGCAGATGTATTGCAAGGTATGTACTTCTTAAATCATGAATTTAGCTTGGAAGAGAAAAAGCGTAATTTTGATTTTTATGAACCGATGACGGTTCATGAATCCAGTCTATCCCCTTGTGTTCATTCCATTTTAGCTGCGGAAATTGGGCTAGAGGAAAAGGCATATGAAATGTATCAGCGAACTGCGAGATTAGATCTTGATAATTATAATAACGACACAGAAGATGGGCTGCATATAACTAGTATGTCTGGAAGCTGGCTAGGTATCGTACACGGATTTGCAGGAATGCGCACAGCAACAGGAACCCTTTCTTTTGCACCATTTGTTCCTAAGGGATGGAATAGTTATTCCTTTACGATCAATTATCGTAATCGCTTAATTAAAGTAACAACAACTTCTGAGGATGTAAAATTAGAGCTACTATCTGGTAATGCGATAGAAATTCAGTTATATGGAAAAGATGTTTTACTAGAAAAAGAGTTTGTTGGGAAGAAATAAATAGTTAAAGGAAAGGAGCACTGATTAATTATTATTCTAATGCTTTTAAGATTAGCGTTAGGCGTAATAAAGCAGGGCTCCTTTTTTAAATAAGGAGGGATACATTATGTTAAAAGGAATTATTTTTGATTTAGATGGAGTTATTACAGATACGGCAGAATACCACTATTTAGCATGGAAGAAAACAGCGGAGGCCATTGGCGTACCCTTTGATCGTGAGTTTAACGAGGAATTAAAAGGTGTTAGTCGAATGGACTCCTTATATAAAATATTGGACCATGGTGGCATTCGCGAGCAATTTTCAGAAGTCCAAGTTGAGGAGCTGGCGCATGATAAAAATACTTTCTATCAAGAGCTAATAAAGGAAATAACTCCAACTGATTTATTACCTGGAATAAAGGAATTTTTAGTGGAATGTAAAGAAGCTGGTTTGAAAATTGGCCTTGCATCTGCGAGCAAAAATGGACCGGTAATATTAGATAGATTAGAAGTAACTTCTTTCTTTGATACAATTGTGGATCCAGGGAAATTAAAAAAAGGGAAACCAGATCCTGAAATCTTTGTTAAAGCAGCAGAACAATTGCAGTTACAAGTGAATGAATGTGTTGGTGTGGAAGATGCAGAAGCTGGTATTCAGGCGATAAAAGGGGCAAATATGTTCGCAGTTGGTGTTGGTACACCGGAACGGATGAAATTAGCAGATTGGCAAGTGGGGAGTACAGCAGATATTACACTTGAGCGTTTGAAGGAGAAATTAGGAGAATAATAGAGTTGTGTTTGGGAATTAGAGTGTATGGTGCGCTCTGTTCCTTTTTTGTTTTGGTTGAGATAGTTTAGGTTTAATTGGAGAAAGGTGGGTGAAAACCGAAAGTAGCGGGAGAAGCAGAAAAAATGGTGTTCATAAGGCGGATGAAAACCAAAAGTAGCGGGAGAAGCAGAAAAAATGGTGTTCATAAGGCGGATGAAAACCAAAAGTAGCGGAGGCAGCAGAAAAAATGGTGTTCATAAGGTGGATGAAAACCGAAAGTAGCGGGAGAAGCAGGAAAAAATGGTGTTCATAAGGCGG
>NZ_DALZDK010000029.1:0-70375 GCF_031978665.1 Niallia sp.
CGAAAAGTGGTGTTCATTAAGGGGATGAAAACCGAAAAAGCGAGAGCGCAACCGAAAAATGGTGTTCATAAAGTGAATGAAAGTCCAAATAGCAACAACGGCAATAAAAGTTGTTCATTAACCAGCATCTCAATTCCTCCCACCCCAACCATCCCAAAGCCAGTATTTACAAACAACCAGATTCATACATAGCTCTCTTAAAGGAAAGGCAATATATACAGTAGACTTCACTGTACATAGGATTGTTTTCCTATAGGCGGAATAATTGCCATTAAACATCATAACCCTTAATATTACTATCAAGACAAGCCATTTATAAAAGCGTAATTATCCTCAAATAACGCCTACGATTTTTCATAATAGGAAAATTAAGCGTATATAGGAGGCTTGTAAAATACTAGTTAGTACAAAATTGTGCTGGCAATTAGTAACATTTCTCGATAGTAACGAGAATTTAGGTTAATTGTAGGAACTAATAATCCCGAAAGGAGGAGCTAAACATGGAGAACAAAAAAGAAGGATCTTCCAAGCAAAACGCCCAATTTAATATTTTACGAAATGACCCTACAAAAGGTGACGGTGGTTACGGAGTAGGCTCTATTTCCTTGGAGAATGTTACACCGATTATTATTGATCGAGAAACGCAAAAAGTATTTATTGATATGGATGCTTTGCATGGCAGAAGCAAAGTAGAACAAAAAGTATTCTTTAAGAATGTGACGAAAGAAGAAGTGTTAGAACTAGATCCACATAAATATTGGGTTATTTGGCTTGCGTTAGATAGGAATCAGAAGGGGGTTCACTATTCTGGGGCAGGAGCTTGTGAAATTTTGGTAGCGAAGCAAACGAAAGAAGGAAGTAGAAGAATTTTTGGCTATAAGTCGATGCCTGAGCATGTAAATAGTCTTGATAAAGCAATCAAAAGAAAATTTGCATTAGACATAATGGATGAAGAATCCAAACAATCTTTAAAAAAGTTCCTGATTGATTTCAACAGTGAATATTGGGAGAAATCTCCCAAGGAATTGAAAAATAGCCTATAAAAAGAAAGGTGAATCAATTGAAAAAATACGGAGTAGATCCAAGCAAAGGCTTAGAGTTTGGAATATATACACTAGGTGATCATTTGCCCAACCCGCTAACAGGAGAGCGAATTTCTGCGGAAGAGCGTGTGCATGAAATCATCGAGTATGCAAAATTAGCCGATCAAGCAGGACTTGATTTCTTTAGTGTCGGGGAGAGTCACCAAGAATATTTTGTCACACAAGCACATTCTGTTGTTTTATCAGCAATTGCCCAGGCAACAAAAAATATTAAAATTGCTAGCTCCTCTACGATTATTAGTACCTCCGATCCAGTTCGAGTTTATGAGGATTTTGCGACAATTGATTTAATTTCGAAAGGTCGTGCAGAAATTATTGCTGGCCGTGCATCAAGAGTAGGATTATTTGATTTATTAGGCTATGATCTTCGTAATTATGAAGAATTATTTGAAGAAAAATTTGATTTATTAATGAAAATTAATGAAGAGGAAGTAGTGAACTGGAGTGGGGAATTCCGTGCGCCATTAAGAAATGCACAGGTTTTGCCACGCCCTAAAAATAGATTTATTCCCATTTGGCGAGCTGTTGGAGGAACCCCAGCTAGTGCAATAAGAGCAGGGATTGCAGGAGCACCAATGTTTATGGCTCATTTAGGAGGTCCAGCATCTGTATTCAAACGTACCATAGATGCCTATCGCGAAGCAGCGCGCAATAGTGGGTTTGACCCAGCAGAATTACCAGTAGCAACAGCAGGCTTTTTCTATGCAGCAGACTCATCTCAACAAGCATTGAAGGATATGTATCCACATATTAATGAAGGAATGAAAAAAACAAACGGAGCTGGTTTCCCAAAACAGCATTTTGCACAGGGAGTAGATCCACATAATATTATGAATATCGGAAGCCCTCAGCAAATTATTGAAAAAATTCTTTATCAACATGAAATGTTTGGACATCAACGCTATATTGCACAAATTGACTTTGGTGGTATGCCATTTGAAAAAGTCATGAAAAATGTGGAAATCATTGGTGCGGAAATATTGCCGGCTATTCGAAAATACACCAAAAAATCGGAGGCATAAGAAATGAAGATTGTTGGATTATCTGGTTCAAAAGTCGGATCGAAAACAAGAACAGCAATGGACTATACAATGAAAGCTATCACGGATAATTATCCGGAAGTTGAGATAACGTTACTCGACTTAGCTGATTATGATATCCAATTCAGTGATGGAAGAAACTATTTAGAGTATGAAGGCGACACGGGATATATTACCAAAACATTAATGGAAGCAGATGCTATTATTATCGGAACACCGGTTTTCCAAGCATCAATTCCAGCGACGTTAAAAAATATTTTTGATTTACTGCCTCAAAATGCCTTTCGTGATAAAGTTGTTAGTATCGTCGTAACAGCAGGTTCAGCGAAGCATTATTTAATTGTCGAACAGCAATTGAAACCAATATTAGCTTATATGAAAGCACAAATTGTCCAAACATATGTATTCATCGAGGAAAAAGATTTCTATCGAAAAGAAATCGCTGATGATGATGTCCTTTTCCGTATTGAACGATTAGTGGAAGATACGATAATACTAACAGAAACCTTTACGGAAATAAGAGAAAAGAAGGAAGCAAAATACGATTTTTAATGTAAAATAGGAAATCCTTTTTTGTGCATTTTATATTGTTAATTTTTATACATTTTAGTCTATAAAGTATTTAAATATACTTTTTAAAAATGGACAATTAAATAAAGAGCCAGCATTTTTCAATCGTAAAAATGCTGGCTTCTTCATCGCAGATAGGAAAAAATAATTATTGGTAGAAAATGAAGCGATAAAAATTTTTCCTTCTAAAGTCCTTTCTAACTATTTTTTTGTTTATCCGTTTTAAATATATGTTATCATCAACGTAAGAATACACTAGTTGCGTCATTTGGAGGAACATATGAAACGAATCTTTTTTTATACTATTTTAATTATCTCTTTTCTGATAGCGGTTGCATACTCCTTGTATTCTTATAGACAGTCTCAAATTTATGATCAGAAAATGCTAGAAGTGATTGCAGAGGAGACGCCCTTATCTAAATATCATTTTGCGTTAATTGGAGAAGAAATGGATCATGATTATTGGCGCTTAGTAGGGGCAGGAGCAAAAAAAGCTGCGTTGGAAAATGAGGTTTTTGTTGAATATGAAGGACCAAAGCGGTCTAACCCTGAAGAACAATTAAAGCTTCTAGATATGGCGATACAAGCTAAAGTTGATGGCATTATTGTGCAAGCGCTTAACGATAATTTCACTCCATTGATTAACAAGGCTGTTAAGGAAGGAATTCCTGTTATTACGATTGATACAGATGCGCCGGATAGCCTACGTAATGCTTATATTGGCACAGATAATTATGCAGCTGGTCAATTGGCAGGAGAAGCATTAGTGAAGGATACTGGCGGAAAAGCTACCATTGGTATTATTACTGGTGGAGTGGATAATGCCTATAATCAGCATCAATTAAGAGTGCAAGGCTTTAGAGATGCAATTGCTAAGGTGGAAGGAATTAAGATTATTGCGATAGATGAGTCAAACCTCACAAGAGTACAAGCAGAAGAGAAGGCTTACAAGATGTTGACAGAGCATAGGGATATTACCGCGTTTTATGGAACGAGTTCATTAGATGGGATTGGGATTGTTGCTGCAGCAAGCTCATTAAATAAACAGGATGACTTGTATGTCATATCATTTGATGCATTAGATGAAAATATTGATTTGCTAAATAAAGGGGAGATAAATGCCATTGTTGCACAGGAGCCTTTTGAAATGGGAGAAAAAAGTATTGAATTAATGTTGAATCTCATAGAAAAGAAGTCTATTCCTCTGGTTAATCATACGAATGCAGCAATCATCCATCGAAATGACATGGATATGATAGTAGAGAAAAAGGGGAATGCCCATGATTAGAATTCGTACGAAGCTGCTTATATATTTTGGCGTCATTTTACTTTTACTTTTGCTATTATTTTGGATTCGGGAACATAGTAATCAACAAGTTAAGGATTTATATGATGAGAATATGGAATATTTTTTCTTATTAAATGAAATGACGAAAGAGACGAATCAGACCTATCAGTCGTTACAAATATATGTTCATGAACCATTAATGGAAAATTTAACCTCATATAAGGAAGAAAAAGAGAAGTTTATCAGATTACAGCGGCAATTTATTGTAATTGAAAAAGAAGGAATCCCGAAGAAAAATCTAGTAAATATGATGGATAACTTTCGAGTGCAAACAGAAAAGACAGTAGAGGGAATCGAGAACCAAGATATCCAACAATATTCTACCTCTTTAAAGGAAGTGGAAAAGATATCGAGCTATATTCATGAGAAGGCACTTGATTTGATTGATGAAAAGCTAACTGAATATCAAGAGGTTTCCTTTCTGCTAGATAAAAAAATTATCCATACGAAAAATATGGGGACTACGATTCTATTTGCTATCATCCTATTAAGCATTTTATTTGCACTATGGTTTTCCAATGGAATTACAAGAACCATTGGACGGTTGACAAAGGAAGCAGAAGAAATTTCCGCCGGAAGATATGCCGGACCGGATATCATTGTCTCTCAAAAGGATGAGCTATGGTTTTTAACCAAAACATTTAATGAGATGAAAAAAAATATTTTAGAGTCCGTCAGTCAAATAGAAGAGAAAGCTAAGTTAGGTCATTTACTTAAGGAGATGGAATTGAAGAGCTTACAAAATCAAATTAATCCCCATTTCCTTTTTAATACACTGAATACTATTTCAAAAACAGCTTACATTGAAGGAGCAGATCTTACATGTGAACTAATCTCTTCTGTGTCTGCCTTGCTTCGTTATAATATTGGTAGCCTTGATCGCCAAACAATTTTGAAAGACGAGGTTACCATTGTGAAGGAATACTTTTTTATCCAAAAAACGCGTTTTGGTGGAAGAGTGGAATTTATAGAAGAAATTGACCCGGCTTGTTTATCGGCACCGATTCCTTGCTTAACCTTGCAGCCGATTATTGAAAATGCATTTATACATGGAATTGAGAGTTTGGCAAAAGGGGCTACGATTACCCTATCAATCTATGAAAAGAATGAAAAGGTATGGATTGAAGTGATGGACAATGGTGTAGGGATGGATCAGGAGACAATCGGCCGATTAATGGACTTAAGAGAAGAAACAGAAAGGCAAGTAATGAAAAAAGGCTCCGGTCACTCTACTGGAATTGGTATGAGTAATGTGATTAAACGGCTACGATTATTCGATAAAGACAGTCAGGTAAAGATACGTTCTACTATTGGAGAAGGAACAACCGTAATCATTAGTTTGAATAAATATGGAAAGGGGGCTTACTCGTGATCAAAATAATGCTAGTAGACGATGAACCAATTGAAAGAGAAGGATTAAAGCTAATGCTTAGCCGAAATCGTTCTAATTTTGAAGTCATTGCAGAAGCAGAAAATGGAAAAGAAGCGGTTGAGCTTGCTCTTACCCATAAGCCAGATTTAGTATTTATGGATATTAAGATGCCAGAATTTGATGGGATTGAAGCGATTAGACGAATACATGCCTCTAATCCAACGATGAAATATATAATGGTTTCTGCTTTTGATACATTTGATTATGCCAGAGAAGCGATGAAATTTGGGATTAAAGAATATTTACTTAAACCAAGTAAAGTTTCGGAACTATTAGAGGCGTTTGATGGGATGGCAGAAGAGATTGAACAGGAGAAACAAGAGAGGATGAAGAAGCAGGAAATCCATCATCGATTGGAGAGAGTTAGTTCTGTTATTGAAATGGAATTTATCGTATCTTTTATTATGGATTATGTATATGAGTTTAATCAGGAAGAGTGGGATGAATGGCTCGACCTTGAACAGAAGAAAGGCTTTGTCGCCGTTTTCTCCTTTGAATCAGATAAACAGCATCCTAGTAGAGAAGTGAAAAGCTATTGGTATCGAATCCTAAAGCAAGCATTGCAAGAACAAGAGCTTCAATGTCTTGTTGGACCATTAACAGGCTTTCAGGTCCCTATACTAGTTTTAATCAATGAAAATGAGCAACCAGATAGAGACATAAGAGATGCTTTTTCTCGAAAGATTATTCATGATGTGCAAAATCAACTTGAACAGTGCTATTTATATGCAGGGGTGGGAACGCTTGTTTCAAGTGTTCAACAGTTTTCTGATTCCTATAAAGAGGCCATCTATGCATTAGAGCTCGTTCATAGCCATCCAAGTGCAGCTTATATGGCTTATAATGAACGAGTGAAACAAAAACGAAAACAGTTAATTCCCTTTGAGGTGGAGAAAGAGCTGCTGGATGCAGTGAAAAAAGGGGATAGCCAAAAAGGATTGCAAATGTTTGAAACCTATTTTCATTCCATTCAACAGGCATCTGATTTCCAACCAAGAGCAATACAAAAAGCAATGGAGAATTTCTTTATCGTATTAACTCGTTCTATGAGAGAACTAGGGTTTGAAGAGGAAATTGACACGAGTTTAGGCCAATTTGATAGCCCAATGCAAATTAAAGAGGCGGTGAAAGCTCGTTTGTTGGTTCTTATCAAGCGCCTAGGAGAATGGCGATCAAATGGGATACGAGCACTATTATTACAAGCAAAAGATTATATGGATAAAAATTATGATAGAGCTATAACGCTTGATGAGGTTGCTGATCAAATTGGAATTAGTTCATTTTATTTAAGCAAATTATTTAAAGAACGATTCCAGGTGACATTTATTGACTATTTAACGAAAACACGATTAGAAAGAGCAAAGAACCTTTTATTAGATCCCCATGTGCCATTAAAGGAAATTGCCTTAACAATTGGCTACAAGGATCCAAACTATTTTAGTAGAGTATTTAAAAAAGAAACAGGAATGAGCCCAAGTGAGTATCGAATAAAATATCAGCAGTAAAACAGCGATCTTTGGTCGTTGTTTTTTTATGCAGTTAAATGAAAAAATGGTTTTGTTCCATTCAACACCCGATTTTAATAATTTTCTAAAGCACTTTTTTAATAGACTCAAAAAAATGAGGGACTTTACAAGAAAGTCTAGATAATAACAAAAAAGTGAAGAGGAAAGTGCTATAAAGAATGCGTTTTCGTGATAATTTAGTTATATGTAATGAATGAATTAAATGCATGGTTAAATAAAAATGAAAACGGAATCAATGGTGTTGTCAAGGAGGAGAGAAGACACGATATTTACTAGATAGACTAAAAAAGTGATTATGATTAGCAGAAATGAAAAGGCTGCCAGTAATCAAAGAGGGGAGGAAAGAAGGAGATTATGTCTCTTTCAAATATATGGTAAATAAAAATAGTTATTTTTATATCGTACTAATCACGTTGGTTGCAACACTTGGAGGCTTGCTATTTGGGTATGATACAGCAGTAATTTCTGGGGCGGAAGGATCGCTTCAAGCCTATTTTACAGAGGGATTAGGCCTTAGTTCCCTTGTGCATGGAATTACCGTATCAAGTGCTTTAATTGGTTGTATAATTGGTGGTTTTATATCCGGATCCTTTGCTACGAATTTTGGACGAAAATACTCCCTTATTATCTCAGCGGTACTATTTTTAATCTCAGCTCTTGGATCTGCGTTTCCTGAATTTTTATTTTTTACAAAAGGGGAACCTACATATGCTCTTTTAATTACTTTTAATATCTATCGAATTATTGGAGGAGTTGGTGTAGGGTTAGCTTCAGCAATCTCACCTATGTATATCGGGGAAATGGCCCCTCCAAAAATTAGAGGTACCTTGGTTTCTTTAAATCAATTTGCGATTATCTTTGGGATGCTTGTTGTTTATTTTGTAAACTGGGGTATTGCAAGAGGGCAAACCATAGAGTGGGTAAATGACATCGGTTGGCGCTATATGTTCCTGTCAGAAGCAATCCCTGCAGTGCTATTCCTAGTCTTATTATTTACAGTGCCAGAAACACCACGTTATCTTGTTTCAAAAAATCAGGATGAGAAGGCAATGAATGTTCTATCCAGATTATACGAAAAAACGATGGCAAAAGCGACTATGTTTGAAATTAAGGCATCCTTTAATGAAAATACATCGAAAGCAAAGCTGTTTACTTTCGGTAAGAAAATTGTAGTGATTGGGATTTTATTATCGGTCTTCCAGCAATTCGTTGGAATAAATGTGGCTTTATATTATGCACCACGCATTTTTGAAAGCATGGGTGCAGCAAGAGATGCTTCCATGTTCCAAACAATTATTATGGGCTTAGTTAATGTTGTTTTCACACTTATCGCGATTTTTACAGTGGATAGATTCGGACGTAAACCATTATTAATTATCGGTTCTGTTGGGATGACAATCGGTATGTTTGGGGTAGCAGCCATGGCGTTCTCAAACAAAATTGGAATTGCAACATTGATCTTCATCATTATTTATACTGCGTCATTTATGATGTCATGGGGACCAGTAGTGTGGGTACTCATCTCAGAAATCTTCCCGAATAGAGTAAGAGCACAAGCTGTCGCAATTGCGGTAGCAGCACAATGGGCAGCAAACTACTTTATTTCTTCCACATACCCAGCAATGATGGAGGTAAGTGGTGGATTAACCTATTCCTTCTATGGAATTATGAGTCTACTATCAGCAATGTTCATTTGGAAGTTTGTACCGGAAACAAAAGGTAGATCATTAGAAGAACTAGAGAAAATGCTTGTTAATTCTCAGAAAAAGGATGAAGATGTAGCGTAAGGTATGATGGGAAAAGCAGGGGACTAGTCCTCTGCTTTATTTTATTTTTGAAAGGAAGCGGTATTGGCTGAAAAAAGTGGAGTTTGGCTGATAAAAATAAATTTTGGCTGAAAAAAGTGGAGTTTGGCTGATAAAAATAAATTTTGGCTGAAAAGGGAGCGAGTTTGGCTGATATAAACAAATTTTGGCTGAAAAGCGAGCATGTTTGGCTGATAAAAAAATATTTTGGGCTGAAAAGCGAGCATGCTTGGCTGGAAAAATCTAATTTTCGCAAATCATCGCATTCACAGTTTAGTTTTTACAACGAGAGTGAAATGAAAAATATATTGTAAGCGATTGTATCATTCCCTATGCTTATGCTATGATTAAATGGAATTTGAAATGAAACGGAGGTTTTCCTTTTGACAGCATCAATGAGATTAAGATTCCCACTTTTCATCGTTAATTAAATACGTGTGGATACTCTTCTTATAGAAGAAACGGGATTGGTCTGTCTATTTATTGGAAACCTGAATGAATGGTTTATAAAAAGAGGGAAGAATACCATGTCTTCGCTCTTTTTTTCTGCCTTATAGATAGAGATAGACTTATTCTAAATGATCAAATAATGAGAAATGTGAGGTTTAGGAATGAGTACAGTTAATCATAAAGAAAATTGGTATCGGAATATCGTGTTGTTTCTTAGTAGTCAGACGATATCCCTGTTTGGATCGTCGCTTGTGCAATACGCCATTATGTGGCATATAACGTTGACAACAGAATCTGGCTTAATGATGACGTTATTTATACTTTGCGGCTTTCTTCCAACGTTTATTTTGTCGCCAGTCGCTGGAGTTTGGGCAGATCGCTATAATCGCAAAATGTTGATTATGCTATCAGATGGGCTTATTGCATTTGCGACACTTATATTGGCCATTTTGTTTTTAATGGGATATGATGCGATTTGGCTGCTGTTTGTGATGGCAGCGGTTCGAGCATTTGGAACAGGGATTCAAACACCATCTGTCGGTGCGATTTTGCCACAAATTGTTCCAAAGGATAAGCTGACAAAGGTTAATGGGGTTAATGGAAGTATCCAAGCGATTATCATGTTCGTTTCACCAATGGTAAGTGCTGCTTTATTGACTTTGGCATCCATTGAAACCATCTTTTTCATTGATGTCGTGACAGCGGCAATTGCTATCTTTACTTTGCTTGCCTTTTTAAAGATTCCAGCACACCAAAAGGCAACGGAAGAACAATCAACAAGTTATTTTAGTGATTTTAAAGAAGGCCTGAAGTATGTAAATAATCATGCCTTTTTGAAAAAATTCTTTCTATTCTTTGCGATTTTCTTCGTGCTAATGGCACCTGCGGCATTTTTGACTCCTTTGCAGGTTACGCGCAGCTTTGGAGATGATGTCTGGAGATTAACTGCGATTGAGATAGCTTTTTCCCTTGGAATGATGGTAGGCGGAGGAGTCATCGCATCATGGGGTGGATTTGAGAACAAAATAAAAACAATGACCCTGGCAAGCATCATTATGGGTGTTTGTACATTTGCACTGGGGATTATTCCCTTCTTTTGGATCTATTTAGCATTCATGGCATTGTTCGGTGTGGCTATGCCAATCTTTAATACACCGACGACTGTTTTATTACAGGAAAAAATAGAAGAGGGGTTTTTAGGAAGAGTTTTCGGTGTAATGGGAATGATTTCTACTTCTATGATGCCAATTGGAATGTTAATATTTGGTCCAATTGCAGATTTCATTAAAATCGAATGGTTATTATTAGGAACTGGAGTGTTTATAATTATTCTGTCCATTTTCTTAGGAAGAGACAAGGTGTTGATTGAAGCAGGAAAGCCTGCTGTTCAGGAATCTTAATTGGACTGCTAGAGGATAATAATAACAAAGAAAACAACCTAATATTTAACGGAAAAATGTTTAGACTTAGCTAGCGCATTTATTTCTGCGTTTAGTTAAGTCTTTTTGCTTTTTGAAAAGTTCTACTCCCCGAGGAATGAAATTCGATATTGTTTCTTGTATAATGAATAAATGTATCGGTAACGACAAAAAATCAGGAAACGTTTAATCGATTTTTAAGCGTCAACGAGGGATAGAAATGAAAAGAAAAAGAAAATCTGCAACGAATACAATTATTGTCTTAATAATGGTAATATACTTTGGCTACTTATTTACTAATAGTACAATCAAGCAGAATACGGAACAAAGATTGTTGAAATATTTACCAGAAATTACGAATGAACTAGAATCCAATCAGTTAAATGCAGAGGAGCTTGCGCCGGTTGTGCTAGCCATCATGGATCAAGAAAGCCATGGAAAAGGAAATGATCCGATGCAATCCTCTGAATCTGCTGGGCTAAATAGAAATGCAATAGAAGACCCGTTAGAAAGTATTAAGCAAGGAGTTTTTCACTTTGCAGAAATGTACAAGTATGGTCAGACGCAAGGAGTCGATATGGAAGCTATTATCCAGAGCTATAATATGGGGCCAGGCTATATTGATTTTATTGTCAGGAATAATCAAGTCGAACATAGTGAGGAATCTGCGAAGACTTATTCAGAATATATGGTTGAACAATCGCCAACGATTTATACATGTAATAATGACAAGTTGAATTTTCGTTACCCATATTGCTATGGTGACTTTAGCTATGCGGAAAAAGTAACGTCAAAAGTAGAAGAAATGAGTAGTATGATTGAAAAATATGCTCGGAAATTATAGGAGGAAAATATAAATGAAGCTTTATAAATCTGTACTTGAGTTAATAGGGAATACGCCTATAGTTCAATTAAATCGAATCCCTCAAACGACTGGGGCGGAGGTTTACATAAAATTAGAATCTTTTAACCCAGGTGGAAGTGTTAAAGACCGTGCTGCTTTAAATATGATTGAATGTGCCGAAAAAGAAGGAAAGCTTATTCCAGGAAAAAGTACGATTATTGAGCCAACTTCAGGAAATACCGGTATTGGCATTGCGATGGTAGCAGCTGTGAAAGGCTACCGTTGTATCATTACGATGCCAGATAATGCCACAAAAGAACGTGTGCAAATTTTAAAAGCATATGGTGCAGAGGTACATTTAACGCCAGGAAGCAGACGGATGCAAGGAGCGATTGATGAGGCGAATCGTTTAGCTAGTGATATGGCAGATAGCTTCATTCCTATGCAGTTTGAAAATCCGGCAAATGCTGATGCACATCGAGGTACTACAGCTGTAGAAATTTATGAAGCTTTTGAAGGAAAGCTAGATGCACTTGTATTAACTGCTGGTACAGGCGGAACTGTTACTGGTGTTGGAGAAGAATTAAAGAAATTAATCCCTAGCATAAAAATATATGTAGTAGAGCCATTTGGTTCTCCAGTATTGTCAGGTGGGAAACCAGGTCCCCATAAAATCCCAGGGACTGGCCCAGGCTTTATTCCTAAAATTTTAAATCGTGACATTTTTGATGAAGTATTACTAATTAAAGATCCTGATGCGGAAATAATGGCAAGACGTCTTGCATCTGAAGAAGGTATTTTTGTAGGTGCATCAGGTGCTTCTAGTGCCCATTTTGCTGTACAAATTGCAAATGAACTTCCACCAACTGCTAAAGTGCTATGCCTAGCACCAGATACAGGAGAGCGTTACTTATCATCGGATTTATTTGTTTAAGCTATATTTAATGGAAATGGGTAGTCTCCTTGTAGGGGGGCTGCTCTTTTTTTGCTTTTAGAGTGGGGAGTAATCTGCGTATTCGGTGTTTGGCTCATATATTAAAAATTTGGCTCATATGTGAAAGAGTTTGGCTCATATATTAGAATTTTGGATCATATGTGAAAGAGTTTGGATTATATATTAGAATTTTGGCTCATATGTATGAATAGTTGGCTCATACATTTATTAACTAGTTAACGAAAAAGCTTCTTTTTATAAAAATAACAAAAAAAGAGTGCATTCTATTTTAAAAAGGAAGCACTCCAATATAATAACCGATGATATTAAAAAGCAGGCACCATAGGAAGGAGCCGATAGCTGCAAAAAGGATATATTTTGATAGATTCATGCCAGAAACGCCTGAAAAGTAGGAGGTTAATCTTCTGACACCTGGGATGAAATTGGCAATAACAATCGTCCAGGGACCATATTGATCGAACCATTTTTCCACTCGCTCTAATTTGGCAGGGGTTAGCTTCACCCATTTACCATGTGTGAGCAGAAATGGTTTTCCTATTTTCCTGCCTAATGTGTAATTAATAATCATGGCACTAAGTGCACCAATAAAACAAATAATATCAGCAAGAAGGAAATTCATCATGGAAATGGAGGTAAGATAGCCTACAAAGGTTAATAAAGCTTCATCTGGTATAGGAATACCAAGACCACTTAATGCAAAAAGAGCGAATATGGCAATATACCCGTAGTGGGATATGAATTGTATAGAGGCACTCATTTTATTTACTCCGTTCTTTCATTCTAGAAAACTAGCAAAATTTAAACAGCGCATCTTATAGGAAAGATTGTTAATAATTGCGCCTTTCTTATCATACAGGGAAATAATTAAAAAGGGGAGGACTTTTCTTTATAAAAATATATTTTGATTTTAATGATAATAAGCTGACTAAAATTAAAATTTATACATAATGTAGATAATGAAAATGAAAACAAGAATCAGTGATTGAGTCCAGATTACTTTCTTGCTAAAACCAGCTCTTTTTTCTAAAAAGAAAATATAACCGTTCATGAGACCAAAACCTAAAATAAGTGGTGGTATAGCCATTGAACGAAAGTTGGAGGAGATTGCATTTACGATAAATATGGAAACAATAACCATCCCAATCGAGCCAATTACTAGTTCAAAATACAGTCTTCTTTTTTCCACAAAATTATACCCCCTCTAATATGAAAAAATCACCATTATTTACATATATAAGAATATCATAAATATATTGAAACTAACGAAGAAATAACTCCCGTATGATTTGACTTTGCGCATTATTTGAATTACTTTAATCACAAATAGAAAAGTAATCTCGGGAAAATGAAATATTCTAGGAAGAATAGAAGGAGGTTTTCTGAGTATGAGAACAACAATTGAAAAAGCACTTTCCTTAGGTTTAGGTTTAGCGATCGCAGGTAAAGAACAAGTAGAGAAAACAGTGGAAGAATTAGTGAAGAAAGGAGAGGTAAGCAAAAATGAATCAAAGGATTTAATCAATCATTTGATTCAAAAAGGAGAGGAAATGAAAAGTCAGCTGGAAGCAGTTGCGAAAGAAAAGGTTAATGCGGCATATGGGGAATTAAAGCTAGCGACTTTAGAAGATGTGAAGAAATTAGAAAGAAGAATTGAGGCATTAGAAAGAAAAAATCTCGACGAATAAAGTAGGTTTCTAAATGGGTGTAAGTAAACGTATTAGACAGATGAAAAGATATCGGAAAATCACGTCTATTCTCGCTCGCAACGGAATAGGCTTTTTTTCCAACAAAATGGGATTGGAGGAGAAGTTTTTTTTTCATAAAGAACATCCTCCTAAAAGTACGGGACGTCGCATACGCTTAGTTCTAGAAGAACTAGGGACGACCTTTATTAAGCTTGGGCAGATTGCCAGTACTCGTCCTGATATAATCCCACCAGAAATAATCAATGAGCTAAAGGAGTTGCAAGATCAGGTTCCTCCATTTACTTATGAAGAGGCAGTGCGGATTTTAGAGGAAGAGTTGGGAAATTCCGTTGATAATCTGTTCCAGCAATTTTCCGAGACTCCTTTAGCAGCAGCGTCTATTGGTCAAGTGCATAAAGCTATTCTGAAGGATGGGACAAATGTTGCTGTAAAGATTCAACGACCTAATATTAACGCCTTAATCGAGACGGATTTAGAAATTATAGCTGATTTAGCTCGAATCGCGGAAAATACATGGGCATGGGCGAAACAATATCGTCTTCGTGAGATAGTCGACGAATTAGCAAAAGGGCTGCTTACAGAATTAAATTATGGGATAGAAGCAAGAAACATGGAGCGCTTTTTCGAACATAATAAATCGTTAGGATATGTTGTTATTCCATCTGTTTACTGGAACTATTCCACAAAGAAAGTATTGACGATGGATTATATAGAAGGCATAAAGCTTTCCGACCATCAGCGCTTAGATGACGCCGGAATCGATCGTGAACAACTGGCAGAAAGATTAGCCTATATTATTTTTTATCAGATTTTAGAGGTTGGTCATTTTCATGCAGATCCCCATCCAGGAAATGTACTTGCACTACGGGATGGAAGAATCGTTTTATTAGATTTTGGAATGGTTGGACAGCTTTCCTCCTATACGAAAAAGAATTTTGCTTCTTTTGTAGTGGCTCTTCGCAATAAAAGCACGAAAGGGATTATCCGAGCTATTTCTGATTTAGGGATGATTCCAGAAAATGTTGATATAAAAAAATTAACGGCAGATGTGGAAGAAATGCGTGATAAATATTATGATATTCCATTGCAGGAAGTAAGTGTCGGGGAAGCAATTAATGATTTGTTTATTATTGCATTTCGACATAATATTAGAATTCCAACGGAGTTAACACTTTTAGGAAAGTCGTTAATGACAATGGAAGGGGTTGTCGTTTCCTTAGATCCTACGTTTAGCGTATTTGATGTGGCCGAGCCATTTGGAAGAAAACTCTTTTTAGATAAGCTAAAGCCTTGGAAGATAGTCAAAAGCATAACGGAGGAGATTCCAGAGTATTTTGCTTCTATAAAAGATATTCCATTGACGGTTAAACAGTTTATGGGAATCTTGCGAAAAGGAAAAATTGAGGTAGAATTTACATCGCCACAACTCGATTTATTAATCAAGAAGATAGACCGTTTCAGTAACCAGATAGCATTTAGCATCGTATTACTTGCATTAAGTATTGTGATGGTTGGTCTAATTATTGGTGTTGCACTTAGTGGGGTGCAAACGGTTCTCTGGAAATTTCCGATTATCGAAATTGGTTTTTCCATTGCTATGCTGATGGTTGCTTGGCTTATTTACTCCATTTTCCGGTCAGGAAGATTTTAGCTTATGATTAAACTTCCTCATATCGTAACAAATTAAAAGTGTTAAAGACTCTTTATAGAGTTTTTGACACTTTTTTCTTTTATCTACCTCCCAAAGGGGCTGTTTGCATAAAATTACTTTATATGGAAAAAATATTTTTTGTATGCGTTTTGTAAGGATAATACAGACTGTTAGGTAATAATTGGATGTTTGTTTCTACTTCCAAATTGGTAAAGTTAAGCAATTCGTAAAATAGGAGGAGTTTGCAATGAAGGCTGTCACTTTTCAAGGAATAAAAGATGTACAAGTTAAACAAGTGGAAGATGCGAAGCTCCAAAAGAAAGACGATATTGTCGTTCGAATTACTTCAACAGCTATTTGTGGTTCGGACCTACATATTTATCAAGGAGCGTTACAAGCAGAAAAAGACTATGTAATTGGGCATGAGCCAATGGGAATTGTGGAAGAGGTAGGTCCTGAAGTAACGAGAGTTAAAAAAGGAGATCGCGTAGTACTTCCGTTTAATATTTCTTGTGGACATTGCTACTATTGTGAGCATGATATGGAAAGCCAGTGTGATAATGCAAATCCAAATAAGAATATTGCCGATACGGGAGCATATTTTGGCTTTACAGAGCGCTATGGTGATTATCAAGGAGGACAAGCGGAATTATTACGTGTCCCATACGGTAATTTTGTGCCCTTTGTTATCCCAGAAACTTGTGAATTAGAGGATGAAGCACTTTTATTTATGTCTGATGTTCTTCCAACGGCTTATTGGAGTGTTGAAAATTCAGGGGTAAAGGATGGAGATACGGTTGTTGTATTAGGCTGTGGTCCAGTTGGGTTAATGACTCAAAAGTTTGCTTGGATGAAAGGGGCAAAGCGTGTTATTGCAGTCGATAACATTCCTTACCGCTTAAACCATGCACAAAAAATGAATCAAGTAGAAATTGTTAATTTTGATAATCAGGAGGATACAGGTAACTATATAAAGGAACTATCTTCTGGTGGTGCAGATGTAGTTATAGATTGTGTAGGAATGGATGGAAAGAAATCTCCAATGGAAGCTATCGGACAAAAATTGAAGCTCCAAGGAGGAACACTAAGTGCCTTTGAAATCGGCATGAATGCAGTGCGCAAGTTCGGTACCATACATTTAACAGGGGTTTATGGCTCTAAATATAATATGTTTCCATTAGGGAATATTTTCGAGCGTAATATTACTTTGAAAATGGGACAGGCACCGGTTATTCATTATATGCCAATGCTATTTGATTTGATTTCTTCTGGAAAAATCGATCCAACCGAAATTATTACACATCGTATTTCATTGGATGAGGCAAGTAACGCTTATCAAATATTTAATGATCATCAGGATGAAGTAATCAAAGTTGTTCTAAAACCTTAAGAAAGAAGTCTTTGTTTTAAAGGTGGCTGACTTTTAAATAAGGTTGAACTGTTTATAAAAAAACGTCCCATGTTGCGTTTAATCATATTTATAAAAAGAATGAACCGGAATTTCCTATTCTGTAAAGGAGGGATTTCGGTTTTTTGTGTTTAAGAATTTCTTACGCAAGAATAAAGTTATTTCAGTTTAATGCTCGAGTATGGAGTAACATTTTAAAATGAATCGTGAAGATTAGGGTGAAATATTCTTTGTTTTTATCGTAAAATATGAATAGGAGGTGATAAAGTGAAGATTAAAAAACGCATATATGGCTTTGCAATCGATTATTTTCTTTCAATCGCTATCTGTCTATTTTTTTCCATCCTAACCTTTCTTGTTGCAGCAGTTATAGCTTTACTATTTTTGCCTTTCGTTGCAAGTGCTGGAGATACATGGAATCCCATATTAACTGCAACAATGAATGGCACGCTGCTGTTGGGATTTTTGGTGTTTATGCTCACATCTCTAGGCGCTAATTTCAAACTATCCTTAACATGGGGTTACAAATTTGCCGGTTTAATAGTAGAAAATACCAGTAAATTTAGATTGTTTACATGGTGGTTTATAAGAAACGGAATAGCAGGTCTATTTATATTCATATTTGCTTATCATATAGCAAATGACAAAGACTACAATTACCTATTTTTTCCTGTTATTATCTACATAATATATTTATTGATCGATGGAATAGTGTTCCTTCTGACAAAGGGAAAGAGAACTTTAACAGATATTTGGACGGACATAAAAGTATTAGAAACAGCAAAAGTAGAAAAAGATATTATTCCACGGTCTGGAACTAAACTATAAGGCTTATTTATTCTCAGAGAATGATGTTTTTTAAGAAATTGATTAAACAAATTATCGGGCGCTTTAATTGTATAAGAATCATAAAAGAAATTAACTTTTTTTATAAAAAAGATTTGAATATATGTCAATTTATCGACGCTTTGTCTCTGTCCATATGTTTCTACTATCAAAACCTTTATAATGTAAGTATAAACTAGCTGATAGAGAGGGAAGTTTTCGATGAGAAAATACTCCAAGATGATTAAACCCTTTGATATTATAATGGTCATTCTCCTCTTAATCATTTCTTTTGTCCCAATGGCTGTATTTGCGATGCATCAAAGTAAAGACGAAGGCAATAAGATAATCGCAATCATTACACAGGACGGTAAAGTCATTCGAGAGGTAGAATTAACTGATCATACGGAAAATGAGCAATTTATGATTAAAGGAAACGGTAAACAATATAATTTAATCGAAGTAGAAAACGAGCAAATCAGAATCAAAGAAGATAATAGTCCAGACCAAATTGGAGTCAAAATGGGTTGGAAGAGCATGCCTGGTGAGACAATCATCTGCTTGCCGCATAAAGTATTAATTGAAATTGTCGCGGAAAAACCAGAAGAGATTGAAGAGGATGGTTTGATATTATCTCATTAGATTAATATATTTTTGAGTAGTGAGAACGGTGTTGTATACATCGTTTTTTTTTTTTGAAAATGAATGGGTGAAACTTTTGCTTGAGTAAGCAATCTTTGCTAATAAAAGAAAATCAAAATTAGGCTAATAACAGGGTTACGATGTTAAAATAGTGATATTTTAAAATGAAAGCGCTTTTGTTATTCTTAAAGCATGAACTAAATGATGTTAACATCAGATGTTTTTTAGTAAGAAAGATGGAAAGCGAATAGAAATGAAAGCGTTTTAAAATAAGGAGGGGAGTGGATAAAAAGTGAACCAAGTGACACCAACAGAAGTCAATCCGATAGGGAATACAAAAATCAAAAAGAAAAAAGTATATAAAACGCCATGGAGCTCAGAAATAAAAAAGAATTGGCCTTTATATGTATTATGCATTCCAGCGTTAGCGTTTGTTCTTGTTTTTTCTTATGCTCCAATGGGAGGAGTAATCATTGCATTTCAGGACTATAAACCTTGGTTAGGTATCTTAGGTTCTGAATGGATAGGGCTGGATAACTTTAGAAGAATCTTTGAGTACCAAGAATCTATTCAAGCCATTTATAATACAGTAATCATTGCTGTTATCAAAATCGTTGTCGGCATTGTGGTTCCGATTATAATGGCGTTGCTTCTGAATGAAGTTAGACATATGGGATTAAAGAAAGGAATTCAGACATTAGTTTATTTACCTCATTTCCTTTCATGGGTTACAGTAGCCGGAATTATGTTGAACATTTTAAGCTTAGACGGGGGAATCAATCATTTTCTAGCCAATTTTGGGATAGAGCCGATCTTTTTCTTAGGGGATCCAGATTTATTCCGTCCAACCGTTATTATTAGTGATTTATGGAAAAACTTTGGGTTTGGCATGATTGTTTATCTTGCTGTACTGGCTGGCATTGATCCAACTTATTATGAAGCAGCAGAAATCGATGGAGCCAATCGTTGGCAACAAACGATTCATGTAACACTTCCTACGATGCTTCCGATGATTATTGTTATTGCGACATTAAGTCTTGGTGATATTCTAAATGCAGGTTTCGATCAGATTTTTAACTTATATAACCCACTTGTCTATAGTACTGGAGACATTATTGATACTTATGTATATCGCTCGTCTTTATTAAATGGACAATATGGTTTTGGTACAGCAGTTGGTTTATTTAAATCAGGAATTAGCTTAATTTTGATTATTATTTCTTATCGATTAGCTTATAAATTTGCAGGGTATCGAATTTTTTAGAAGGGGGAGAAAAAAATGTCGCATAAATCGAAGGGATACAGGGTTTTCTCCTTCTTTAATCATCTATTCCTTATTGCTATTGCGTTAACTTGTTTATTGCCACTCCTTCATTTATTAGCGCAATCCTTTAGCAGTAAAGGAGCAATCAATGGGAATCTGGTCTCCTTTTGGCCGGTAGGTTTTAATGTGGATGCCTATATTAAAACCTTTGAAAACTCTAACTTTGTACGTTCTATGGGAATATCTGTTATCAGAACGGTACTTGGAACATTTATTAGTATGTTTATTATTACGACAGCAGGCTATGCATTATCAAAAGACTTTCGTGGACGAAATGGGTTAATGTGGATTTTTATCGTAACTATGTTATTTTCTGGTGGGCTAATTCCTTCCTATATTTTAGTATCAAGTTTGGGCTTAAAGGATACGATTTGGGCCTTGGTTTTGCCTGGTGCATTTGGTGCTTATAACTTAATATTAATTATGAACTTCTTTCGGACTATTCCGAAAGCATTGGAGGAAGCAGCGCTTATTGATGGAGCATCTTTCTTTAAGATTTTCTGGAAAATATATTTACCCCTTTCACTTCCAGGTCTTGCGACTATAGGGCTATTTATAATGGTAGGTCATTGGAATTCTTGGTTTGACGGAATTCTCTATATGTCTAGCACAGAGAATTATCCTCTAGCCTCCTTTTTGCAAACAGTAGTTGTCCAAAGCTCCTCACAAAGTATGGCATTAGATCCTACTGCTGCAAAAGCTATGTCAGAAAAAAGTATAAAGGCTGCTCAAATTTTTATCGGTACATTACCAATTATCATTGTCTATCCATTTTTACAAAAATACTTTGTTAAAGGGATTGTTCTAGGCTCTGTTAAAGAGTGATTTCTAAGCTTTTTCAGATAAAGCAAATATAGACTGGCTGGACCATTTATTTCTTGTTCAGCCTAAGAATATATAATAAAAAAAGGGGACAAAACAATGAAGAAAAAATTAGGTCTTTTCTTTTCAACTGCATTAATTGTTGGTTCAATGCTTGCTGGCTGCGATAATGGGAGCAAAGAAACATCTTCCGAAGAACTTGTGCTGAAAGATGGAAAATATGATCCAGAAATCACCTTAACGATTGCCAAACAATTAGATGAAAACGCAGGGAAATATAAAGAGGGCGAGAGCTTAAATGATAACGTAATGACTCGCTGGGGCAAAGAGAACCTAGGAATTAATGTAAAAACTACTTTATTAGGCGGGGATGCAGGAAACTATAATACAAAATTACGTTTAGCTTTAACTGGTTCAGAGGATTTACCAGATGTATTCCCGGTATATGACAAACAATTAATCAGTGATTTAATAGAATCTGGACGTGTGAAAGATATAACAGAAGATATTGAGACATACATGCCAGACCGATTAAAGGAAATTTATAAACAGTTTCCAAATACATTTAATCCTGTTGTAGAAGATGGAAAAGTATATGGGATGGCCATTTCACCTAATTTAACAGAAGGTGAGGTAATACTTATTCGTCAGGATTGGTTAGATAAGTTAAATTTGAAAGCGCCTACGAATTTAGAAGAGTTTGAAAATGTCATTAAAGCATTTACAACACAAGATCCAGATGGAAATGGAAAAGATGACACGTATGGATTCACTTTCTCTGGTAAGGATTCCTATAACACAGGTTGGGTTAGTGACCCTGTTATGATCTTCAGTGCCTTTACAGGTAAAAATCTTCCTGGACAATGGAATGAAGAAAACGGCGAGCTTACTTATGGATCTATTGCAGATGGTACAAAGGATGCCTTAGCTACGTTAAATGATTGGTATAAAAAGGGCTATTTAAATAAAGAGCTAGCAACACAGGGAGCTTGGGATGCAATTACGCCATTTACGGAAGGAAAAGCAGGTATCATTATTGGTAGACCATGGTTATATGGCAGTGTTAAAGATGTTGAAGCAAATATAGACGGTGCAAAGGTTAAACCATATGCAACTATTCAAGGAAAAAACGGCGAGCCTACGTATCAATCAGGTCAAGAAAATGATGGTTATTTCATGTTTAATGGCGATACAAATAAAATGGAAGCATTCTTTTTATACTACGATAAGCTTTATGATGCAGCTTTCGGAACAGGTGACTTTAAGTACGGTTATGCAGAAGATTATGACTATGACATTGTGAATGGAGAAGTAGTATTCGATCCAAAGAAATTTGACCCTCCAATGGATGAAGCTCAAATGGTTGGGAAAATGTCCTTTACAAAGAATACTCCAAGTGTAGATGGGCCAGGAAAATCATTCTATGATGTGGTCAATGGTGCGAAAGCTGATACAGGAATGTTAATGAAAGCTGAAGCTGCAGATGAACCAACAAAAGAAGGATACGCTATCTCCTATGAAAATCAGGATGTCCTTTTACCAAGTGTTTTCAACGGGGCACCTACAAAAACAATGGAAAGCAATTGGGAACAATTATCTACAATGGAAAGAGAAACATTTACAAAGATTATTTATGGAAATCTTCCAATCACAGCCTATGATCAGTTTGTGAAAGACTGGAATGAAAAGGGCGGAGAGCAAATTACAAAAGAAGTAAATGAATGGTATACAAACGCAAATATTAGTGAGGTTATGCCAAAAATGGGATTAGAGTAACTATACGTCATTTGATAAGTTGATAGGGAGTCTGTGTTTTAGCAGATTTCCCTTTTTTAGATTTACGATTTTTCATTAGCATTTCGTTCTTAAACATTTTATTGCCGATTTTTTGAAACCGTTTTAATATATTAATAGAAGAGGAATGAGAGTAAATGATACAGGAATTGATTAATGGCACTCAGTGGATTGATACGGATGGTAATCCAATTCATGCACATGGCGGGCATATCTTGTTTTATAAAGGATTCTATTATTGGTATGGAGAAGACCGTAGGGAAAATTACTATATTAGTTGCTACCGATCGAAAGATTTATTTAATTGGGAATTTAGAAAACATATTATTACAACAGAGAGTCTAACCTCTAAAATACGAGTAAGAACAAGCATTTTATTAAAAAGAGAAGATGGCAAGAAAGTGAATTTGGAAAGACCAAAAGTATTATATAATGAGAAAACGCAAAAATTTGTATTATGGGTTCATTTTGAAAACGGCGTAGATTATCGAGATGCGGCATGTGCAATTGCCACCTGTGATAAACCAGATGGCGAGTTTGTTTACCATGGTCATTTTAATCCATATGGGTATATGTCAAGAGATTGCACGCTTTTTCAAGATGATGATGGAACTGCCTATTTTGTTTCAGCTGCTAGAGATAATGCGGATCTTCATATATATCGCTTGCAGGAGGATTATTTAAACATCGAAAGCTTAGCTGCAAGAAGCTGGCAGGGCGAATATCGAGAAGCACCTGCAGTAGTTAAAAAAGAGGATGTTTATTATCTATGCACCTCGTTTTGTACAGGATGGGCCCCAAATCAAGGAAAGTTTGGAAAAGCAAGCAGAATGGAAGGACCATGGAGTATGCTAGAAGACTTTGGTGACGGAACGACATATGACAGTCAACCAGCATTTATTGTGAGAACAGAAAATGGTCAGCTTTTATATGTTGGGGATAGATGGGATGGTAAAAACTATTTTAATTCTAGCTATATTATATTGCCTTTAGTGATAGAAGATGGCAAGGTGTCAATCGATTATTATCATACGCTTGAGTTAACGGATAATGGTGACATTCGTTTTATAAAATAGAAGAATAATTGTTTTATGATTATACATTTAATAGTATTCAACAAAGAGGAGGGAATAGGATGAAAAAAGTAAATATGAAACAGTTTATTTATTTTTTCCTATTTTTTCTTCTCCTTACTTTAAGCTTGTTCTTTATTCAAGGGAATATTGGAACGAAATCAATAAAGGAAAGTCTTGTTCAATCTTCCAAAAATCAATTGGATTATACAGAAAGAATGCTGAGTGGTGTCATTGAAGAAGCAAACATGTACGCTGTTCAATATACGGCAGACAATGATGTTAAAAATTATCAAAAACAAGTAAAAGAGCTGGATATTTATTCAGCACAAATGCAGAAACTTTCCATTTTTAATCGATTAAGAGATCAACTTCTTTCCAGCCTAGCAGTTGAAAACATAGGGATATATTGGAGAAAAGAAGAGGAGTTTATTGCTACATCCAAGGGAGATTTTTTCGTACCCTCTTTTAAAACGGTTCATAAAAGAGGCTGGGAGTATGTTGATCATTCTTTCTTTTTCTTTTCCATCTATCCATATATTCGACAACCGAAAAATGCCGCCGATATTGACTATGTTGTAGGTGTAAGACTGAAGGATTCCTACCTATTAAGCTTGCTTGATAACGCAGTAAATGCAACAGAATCGAAGGCATTTTATCTAGTGAATGGAACTACCGTAATGAATTATGGAGAAATAAACGAGGAAATTGTCAAAAAAATAAAGGCTGATGCCCATCCAAATACCGAAAAAATTGAGGAATTTAATTATAAGACAATAGATGGAGACTATTTTGTCTTATCGAAATATATAGAAGCAATTGATACCTACTTAATAACCTATACAAGGACGAATGCATTTTTAAATCCACTTCATCGAATGCAACAAGTATTTTCCATAAGTATTATTATCATTCTATTAATTGGCATCTCCGTACTTATAACCTATTACCGAAATTTTTATCAGAATGTTTATTTACTAGATAAGAAATTTTACCAGGTAGAACAAGGAGATTATACTACCAGGATAAAAGAAAATCCGAATAATGATTTTTATCGTCTCTTTAAAAGTTTTAATCATATGGTTGCACAAATACATGCTTTATTTGCTTCTTTAAAAATAGAAACAGATTTAAGAAGAAAAGCAGAATTAAAACAGCTGCAGGCACAAATTAATCCACATTTTCTTTATAATAGTTTGTTTTTTATTATATCTATGGCAAAAACCTCACCAGAAAGTGTCATAAAAATGAGTAAACATTTAGCGGAATACTATCGCTATTTAACGAAAAAGGAGTCACTAGATATAACAATTGCCTCTGAATTAGAGCTTGCCAATCATTACCTATCGATCATGTCTCTTGTGAAAAATTTGCATTACGAAATCAATTTGCCTAGTGATGCTGGAAATCATCGGATGATGCCGCTTATCATACAACCGATCGTTGAAAATGCGATCCAGCATGGAATTGAAGAACGACAAGGAGCATATCAGGTCATAATAGATGTAAAAGAAGTAGAAGCAGGACTGCTTATCGCCATTGCAAATGATGGAAAAGGACTAACAGATCAAGAAATACAGGAACTAATAAGACGTATCGAAAAGGAAACTCCTCCTAAAGGAGAAAGAGGAATTGGATTATGGAATATTAATCACCGCCTTATAAATATTTATGGAAATCAAAGTAAACTGCAGTTTTTCCAAAATGAGTGGGGAGGGTTAACCGTTTTGTTCTTCATAGACTTTACGCTTGATAAGGAGGGAGAAACACATGCATTTACTAATAGTGGATGATGGACAGTATATTGTGGAATATATAAAGCATTTGTTAGATTGGACAAATTTTGGAGTTAGTGTAGTAGAAACAAATACTAATTCGATTGAAGCAAAAGAAATATTGAAACAAAATACTGTGGATATCCTTATTTCTGATATTAGAATGCCTGAAGTTTCTGGTCTTGATTTACTTCAATATATTAAGGATACGAACCTTAAGACAAAGGTAGTACTTCTCTCTGGTTATTCAGAATTTGAATACGCTCAAAAGGCGATTCGATTAGGAGCGGTTGATTATTTACTTAAGCCAGTTGAGAAAGAAGAAGTAGAAAAGACAATGAAGAATGTTCTACTTAAAATGGAAAATGAGAAGGGGGAGGAGAGTATAGATTGGGGAAGATTCGATGGTTTTGGCTATCTCCTCTCTATTATTTGTGAAGATAACGATAAATTAAAAGATTACCACCTGTATCATGATTGTTTGAAAGAACAAGAGTTTTCTTTTTTTCATGCAAGCACCCTAGGGGAAAAAGAAGAGATGATAATGAAAGATAATATGGAAGGAATCGATTCTTTTATTTGGAAAACAGAAAATGGGCTAAATGGTATGGGCTTAAGCGCAAATATGGGTGCAATGAAAGAAAGAATACAACAACTTCATTTTTCAGATGCATTTATTTTTCAAAAAAAGAATACGGTAAGGCATCTTTTCTATCAATTTTTCTTTAAAGCAAGCATTTCGTTAAGTGATACCCAGCAATTGCAGAATGGTATTGTATTTACCAAAATGAAAGCAAAAGAATGGGGTTCTGTAAAAAAAGAAGTAGCAAGAGAATTTTCTCTCCTTCCTACGAAAATACAGAAAATAATGTATCTCCATGAAGTTTTTAAGGAGCTTTATTTTAGTGATGTAAAGATACAGCCAACAGTATTTGCACAATGGATGTTCGATGAAATAGATATTCCGGATAAGGCATTGCACGAACTTTTAAATCAACTATCAGCAATCGAGAAAACAAAATGCTCGAATGATGATATTATACGCAAGATTCAGAGATATATTGAAGAGCATTTAGGGGATGAAATTAATTTATCCGATTTAGGAAAATTAGTTTACCTACATCCTGTTTATCTATCGAAATTATATAAACAGGAGACTGGTGAAAATTTATCCAACTATATATTACACAAAAGAATGGAAAAGGCAGCAAAGCTTTTGATTGAGTCTAATTTACAAGTTGTGGATGTTTCACGGATTGTAGGCTATAAAAAATCACATTATTTTATCAAGCTATTTAAGTTACAGTACGGGATAACACCCACTCAATTTAGAAGAAAACAAATTAAGTAGGGAGAAAGAATGATGAATGTAATGACCAAATTAACAAAATGGATTTATGCGATTGTAAGGATAACAATAGTATGGTGGGTAGCTACTATTCCGTATTTATATCTGCTATTTTCAGCGATTGGTGCAGAAAGTGTAGACCAAATTGGAACATTAGCCTTAACGGGTTGGATACTTATACCGTTTATTTTAGTTCCTGGCGCTATTGCTGCGTTAGGTGTATCTAGAGAGTTTCTCAGAAGTGAAGAGGATAAGCCAAGTGATCTTCCTCTTTATTTACTGTTTTGGAAGTATTACAAACGAGAATATGTAAACGCATTAAAGACTGGCGTGGTATGGATGCTTGTATTAGCTGTTTTTTATATGGCTTATTCTTATTACTCAATTGTATTAGGGGGAATTTCAGGATTTATCTTCCTTCTATTTATTTTTATTGCCATCTTCTATTTTATCTTTCTCCTAACTATCTTAATTGATCGTAGTGATAGTTTTATTGGTTACTTTAAAGTAACTGCTCAATTAATGTGTAGGCATCCAATACTGATTATCTCCATGGTTTTTGAAGCCTTTTTAGTCATCTATTTGTCAGCCACTTTTATGCCATCCCTTCTTCTATTTGTATGCCCAGGCATTATTGCATTGTTGTTCACTCATTTTTACAGAGAATGTTTAAAGCAGGAAGAAAAGAAACAGACATTATTGATGAAAGAATGTTAATAGATTAAACGAATCTTTATTAGAAGGGATGTTGAGATGATGAATATTATTGTGGAAGAAAAAAATAGCAACAAAATACAAGGTAATTATAAGCTTGTTTTGTCAGAGAAGGGATCTTCCTTTTTATTAATGAATAAGAAAAATCAAAAGCTTTCTCAAAAGGAAATAGTCGATTTTTCTTATTTGGTAATCCGTTTGGAAAATCCAACCGAAGAGACATTAACCATGCAGGTAGATTTTTATGAAGAAGGACAAAACGATGCAGATCATGCAAAGCTATCGATTGCCTTTGATATATTGCCAAGTACAGATATTACAGTCCCTATTAAATTGGATTACTTGAATAGCCAGATTTTATTTCCACCAAGAACAGCTGGTAGATTAAGGATGATGGTTTCTGGTAAACCATTGGATAGGGAAAAAGTGCAAGCTGTTTGCTTACGTTCTCGCCCTTTTTATCAAGAGAGGAAAATTAACCTAAAAGGCATTTATTTAAATCATGAGGCAGATGCTATAATTCATCAACCAAAAACCCTCATCGATGAATTAGGACAATGGAAAAACAAAGAATGGCCAGAAAAGGTGTTGAATCGTGACACACTAAATGAATTATTAAGGGAACAAAGAAAAGAAGCTGAAAATAGAAAGAATGAATGGTCAGAAAAATGGAGCAGATTTGGAGGAGTATTAGAAAAAACAGGGCGAAAAACAGGGTGGTTCCATGCTGAAAAGCAAGATGGAAGGTGGTGGCTTGTTGATCCGGACGGCTATAGATTCATTTCCTGTGGCATTGACTGTATTAACCCAGGTACAGATACAAGAGTTGATATCATGGAGCCATACATCAGAGAGACATTAAAAAGCTTAGGTGTTGAACCACTTACAAAGCAGTTTGATTTTCAGGTGAATAATTTAAAGCAAGCATTTGGAGAAGACTGGTGGGTTTCGTGGGCAGAGATTGTGAAAAATTACTTTCGAAAATGGGGCATTAATACAATTGGGAATTGGTCATCCCGTGAATTTATAAAATGGGCGAATATCCCTTATGTTATTCCCTTAGATTCGATAGGTAATGGTCGATTTCCTCAAACCGAGCAAATAATTTTTCGAGATTTTCCAGATGTATTTGCAAAAGAATATGAAGAGAAATCAGTCGTTTATGCACAAGGGTTAGAAGCATTTAAAGATGATAAGAATATGATTGGTTATTTCATGCGCAATGAGCCAGAATGGGGATTTGTATATGGTTTAAATATTGCGGAGGAAATGTTAGCTAATCCACAGCTAAGCTCCTCTAAGCAAGTATTTATAAAAACAATGGAAGAAAAATACCAATATATTGAGGCATTTAATCAAGCATGGAACCTTTCTCTTCAGCATTTTGCTGATTTAAGCAGTGTAATAAAGAATGCTTCATCATTATCTGCATCTGCCTATGAAGATTTATGTGAATTTTCAAGAAGAATGATTACAAGATATGTAGAAATCCCTGCACGAGCATGTCGCAAAGTAGATGCTAATCATATGAATTTAGGGATGAGATATTCTTATGTTGCTAGTGAATTAACACTATCAGGCTCCGAGTTTTTTGATGTGTTTTCTATTAATTGCTACCAGGAAACGCCGCTGGATAAAATGGAGGAAATAGCTAAAATAATCGATAAGCCAATCATGATTGGTGAATTTCATTTTGGAGCCATTGATAAAGGGTTAACAGCAACTGGGATAAAAGGGGTTATAAATCAGCGAGAAAGAGGGGTTGCCTACCAGTATTATATGGAATCGGCTTCTACACATTCTCATTTTGTTGGAGCGCATTTTTTTCAACTTTCTGATCAAAGCTGCTTAGGAAGATTCGATGGCGAAAATTATCAAATCGGTTTTCTTGATTGCTGCCTACAGGAATATCACGAAATGACTAGCTATGTGAGAAAGACAAATGAACAATTACCAGACATTCACGAAGGGAAGAAAATGCCAGCAGGGCAGAGGGCATTGGGAATTCCGCCGATATTTTGTTGATTATTCATCTTTTCATATTAAAAAAGGCATGGGAATTGTTTTAACATACAATTCCCATGCTTTTTATCATTATTCGGTTTCATTAACTTTATCTAAAATAGTAATGGTATCGATTAAATGATTGTTAAAGATTTTTTTTGCAACTGATAGAAGCTCAATGATAGCTGGATCTCTAAGAGTGTAAATGACTCGGTTGCCTTCTTTGGTTCCGATAACAATGTTTTTAGAGCGGAGGATGCTTAATTGTTGTGAAACAGCTGATCCTTCCAATTCTAAAAGCTCGAGAATTTCATTCACACTTTTATCTCCTTGTGCTAGAATTTCTAAAATTTTGATTCGTAAAGGATGGGCTAGTGCTTTAAAAAAATCTGCCTTAAATTGTTGAATATCAAGATTCAATTGCCTTCCCTCCTTTTTTCAATTACTTAAATGCAATTGAGGCTGTCTTATCCATCCCCTGTTCTTGTTGTTTGGAAAATGTTTCGCATTCTTGAAACGCAAAATGATTGCAGCCTTGGCATTGCTGCTTATTTACAAGGAATAAGCCATAGTCAATTGCTTCTCCTGTGTGTATAAAGAAATGGTTGGCGCCAATTTGTTCAAACAAGCCGGTTTTCCGAAGGATGCTTTCTGGTTGCGGATTAATTCCGCAAATTAGAACCTTGCCATGCTTGGAAAAGCTTTGAATAATATTGGCAAAATAAGCTTCCCCGGTTAAATCCATGAAAGGCACTCTTCCCATCCGTAGAATTAATATTCCAGGCTTGTGATGAATGGAGCGTAATAAGGTTTGTTCAAAAGCTTGGGCAGCACCAAAAAATAACGGCCCTTCTACATCGAAAATGCTAATTTGAGGACATCCGTGTGACCGTTTTTCATCCAATTTTTCTAATTTATTCAAGTGGCTAGGCAATAATTGCGATGTTTTCATTATATCACTCATACGTTTCGTAAAGATAATAATAGCTAAAAACAGACCTATTTCTACTGCTGTCGTTAAATCGAAAAAGACGGTTAGCAGAAAAGTAACGCTTAAAACAAGGGAATCTCCTGTTTTGGTTTGAAGAATCGTACGAAAGGATTTCTGTTCACTCATATTCCATGCGACTACCATTAATAGGGGAGCCATGCTTGCAAGCGGAATTTTTCCTGCGAAAGGTGCAAGAACCAATAGAATGACAAGAACAACGATACCGTGAATGATTCCAGAAAGAGGGGAAACTGCTCCACTCTTTATATTGGTAGCTGTACGTGCAATTGCTCCTGTAGCTGGAATGCCGCCAAATAAGGGGGCAACCATATTGGCAATTCCTTGGCCAATTAATTCTTTATTGCTATTATGCTTGCTGTTTGTCATACCGTCTGCCACAACAGCAGATAAGAGGGATTCAATTGCCCCAAGAATAGCGATGACAAAAGCAGGTTGAATTAATAATGTAATCCGATCCCAAGTTAAAGCAGGAAGATGAAAGGATGGTAATGTATTTGGGATGCCACCATACATCGAATCTATCGTAGCGATTTCATTAGGATAAAAAACAGTTGCAATAATGGTTGAAATAATTAAGCCCATTAAGGGTCCAGGAAGCTTTGGAAACCATTTTGGTGACAAAAGAAGGATCACGAGGCAAATAACAGCTGTCAGAATACTATAAAGACTAACGGTATCGATATGCTGTAAGATTTCTCCCATGTTAGCTAGAAATGCCTCATGTTTTTCGATATCCTGTAATCCAAAAAAATTGGAAATCTGGCCAGTAAAAATGATAACGGCAATTCCTGAAGTAAAGCCGATGGTTACCGATCTAGGAATATATTTAATAAGAGAACCGAGTTTAAATACACCAAATAAAATTAAGATAACACCGGCAAGGAATCCTGCAATTAGCAGGTTTTCAAAACCATAACTGAGCACGATGCCAAGCACGATAGGGATAAAGGCGCCAGTCGGACCGCCAATTTGAAATTTAGACCCTCCTAATAAGGAAATAAGAATGCCTGCAATAATCGTAGTATAAATCCCAAATTCGGGCTTCACACCCGATGCAATTGCAAAAGCCATCCCAAGGGGGATCGCGATAATACCAACAATAATTCCAGAAATAATGTCTTTTCTTACTGATGCAAACGAATAGTGAGCAAATCGATTGTCAACCAAGTTCCATTTCATAATAACCCTTCTTCTTTGAATATTTGTATATATGAATATTTGAATATACTATTAGAATTTACTCCTTGCATTGGAAGAAGTCAAAATAAATTTTGTGAATTTTAATTGTTTTTTAGAAGGGGGGCTGGAGGATGAATTTTGAAGCATTTTTCTCGCCTAACTTGGAACTAGCACTAGCCTTAAAGCAGGGCGGGGATCCATAAAAAAAAACCGATACCCCCACACTTTATAATGCGTTGCATCGGTTCTTTTTACATCTTATCATTTTTCTTCCTCTTCCATAAAAGGCTTATTCACATAATAATACATTACACCCATAAATCCGACTCCGCCAATTAAATTTCCAATTGTTACTGGTATTAAGTTGCGAATAATCGCTGGAATGGTAACAGCAGGATTTTGATCCAGTACATAAGAAATAGAGAATGTGGCCATATTGGCAATGCTATGTTCATAGCCTGAGATAAAGAAACAGAAAACGAATAAAATCATGACTGTAATTTTTGCGATATCTTCTTTTAAAGCCATAGGGATAAAGAAAGCTAAGCAGACAAGCCAGTTACATAAAATGCCTCGAAAGAAAAGCTCGCTAATTGGTGCTTGTAATTTAGCTTCCGCTGCATGGAGCAAGAAATCATTTACACTAGGAGACTTAAATAACCCGGTTAACAAGATAAATATGGCAAAGAAAATAGCTCCTATAATATTTCCAGCATAGCTTGTTCCCCAAATTTTAAAAACATCAGACCATTTGATTTTTTTTCTTAATGCTGCGTAAGTATAGTAAAAAGTGTTCCCTGTGAATAAATCTCCGCCACCATAGGCAATAAGAATAATTGCTGCACCGAATACTAAAGCTGCCATTGGATAGGCAAGAGGTGATTCTACTGCATAAAAGAAATTCCCAGTTTTAAATGCAACAATTACCCCAAAGCCAATAAACATACTTGCGACAACGGCACGCATAAAAAAGCGAAACTTGCTTTGTTTATAAATTTTTAATTTTTTTAAGGCTAATTTTTCTACTTCATGAAGAGATGCGCCTTCCATATTAAATCCTCCTGATCAAGGTTTTTCTTTGTTTTTCACTGTAGATATGTTTCTTACCCTATTATTATCCCGTTGATTCCTTAACAGGTCAATAAAATTATGTGAAAAAAATCACAATAAATATGTTTATTCAATTTTTGTTCACAATTTAATTATAATTTTTTCTATTACTTTAGTATTCCCAAAAGTAATACTTTAAAATATACAAATAATATGCAAGATTTTTCTGAAAATACAGTAAATAAGGATGTGTAAGAAAGAGGAAAAACGGATGATAGTGCATAATATCAGTATGGAATAATTTGTCGAAGATTTCATGTTATATTTTCTTACAAATGTATAGACTTTATATTTATTCAATCATAAAATAGAAGATGGAAACTAACAAGGGAGTGAAGAGCTCATGACTTCAGCATATCGCATTTCGATGCTTGTAAACGATCAGCCGGGAGTTCTGGCTCGTATATCCAGCTTATTTGGAACGCATCATGTAAATATTGAAGATATAAAAACAAAAAAATATAAACGAGAGGCAACTACAAGAATACAAATTTCTAGTTCTGCAGAAGAAAAGCAAGTAAAGACGCTTTTAACTGGCTTACAGGGATTAATGGATGTAGTGGAAGTGGATGCAGATGCAATCCATAAATCAGCTTTTCAACAAAGGCTGCTTCAAGGCACAGATACTATTCAGGTATTAAGAGAGCAAAAAACATTAAGCAAAAAAGTATCTTACTGGCTAGTTGCTTGTAGCTTGTTTTTAACTTTATTCGGAACAAATATACCAGCTTCCCTCTATTCGCTTTATCGATTGGAGTGGGGACTAACATCGGGGATGATTACCCTTGTGTTTGCTATTTATGCTTTTACCGTTATCCCTGCAATTGTTATCGCGGGGCAATTATCTGATCAGATTGGGAAAAAGAAAGTGCTAATTCCAGGAATTTTCTTCTCTCTAATAGGGACATTTTGTTTTACTATCGCAAATGGGCTTGGAATGCTACTTATCGGACGATTATTCCAAGGATTATCTGTTGGTATTTTAAATGGAGTGGCAGTTGCTGCTTTAACGGAGCTTGATGAGAAGAAAAACACGAAAAAAACGGCATTAATATGTGCCCTTGCTGTCACACTTGGAAATGCATTTGGGCCGATTCTCTCCGGATTACTTGGGGATTTTGCTCCAATCCCGTTAAGATTATCTTACTATGTGCATTTATTATTTATTATTCCTTGCTTTATCCTGCTATTTTTCCTAAATGAAAATATTAGACCTGGCTTAAAGCCTGTTCAGTTAAAGAAGCCATTTGTTCCAAAAGAAATCATGAAGCCCTTTTTATTAGCTTCCTTTACTTCTTTTGTAGCATGGTCGATTATTAGTATGTTTATGTCTTTAATTCCATCTAATTTGTCTAGCTTTACAACAGTAACTAGTTTAACGATTTCAGGAGTTGTCGTTGCACTTGGATTGATTGCTGCAGCATTTAACCAAATTTTATTAAAACAACTATCGTTAATGAAATTAATTACAATCGGTTACGCCTTCCTTGCAGTTGGCCTTGTACTTCTAGTTATTACGATTTATACACAATCACTAACTTTATTGCTGATTTCTGCCGTACTTATTGGTGGTGGGAATGGGCCAGCATATGCGGGAAGCTTAGCGCTGGTAAATGAAGTTGCCCCAAGTAAAACAAAAGGAAATATTGTCTCTACGTTCTTTGTAATTACCTATCTTGGTGTGAGCCTCCCAGTAATCGGTCTCGGGTATTTATCGCAATCATTTGGAGTTGTTGGGGCAGTAACTACTTATGTAGTAATCATGGGAACACTTCTATTAGTCATTGCAGGCTTTGCCTGGAAAGAAAGAAAAACTATTTTTTCAAAATAAGTATGGTATTAAAAGATCAGTGTTCCCTTCTTATAAGGAGAGCTGGTCTTTTTTTCTTAAAAAATGAAGGAAAGTAAATTAAATGTAAATAAGCAAAAAAATAATAATAAATATTAGACTATTGAATACAATGATGATGTAGTATTTTTAAAAGAAGTCTTTGGGAAGGGAATCTGCTTAGAAATTCCATAGAAGCTTAATTGGAAGGCCCCGTAGACAGAGACGATCTAGGAGGCTAAAGTGAAAGTCTATAAAAGAAAAGTAGATTCCCTAAACCAATGAAAATGACTTCTTAAAGTAATGGAATCAACCGAATGGAAAATAAAATAAAAAAATGTCGAAAAGAGGTTGCGTTTTTTACTTTATGGTTATATAATAAAAAACGTGTTAAAAATAAGTAAAAAAACAGTGAAGAAAAGTTAATAAATGCGGGTGTAGTTTAATGGTAAAACCTCAGCCTTCCAAGCTGATGTCGTGGGTTCGATTCCCATCACCCGCTCCATACATACGCTCACAACGCAGTGTTTCGTTTCATTAAGAACGAAGCATTGCGTTTTTTATATTTTACGCAAAAAAACAGCAATGCTAGGAGAGTATGATCCTTTTTCAAGGCTCTCCTGACATTTTTATTCCACAATGGAAAAAGTAGCTTCTCCTCCATGCACTTGGACAAACATGTTAAGCAAGGATTCTACCATTTGTTCTGCTTTTTCATTTTCAATGGATGGCGGAAGGTAGATGACTTGTATAGCATTTTTCGTAGATGCTTGGACAGGTGCTCTGTCAGAATCGACAAAAGGGCTGCCAAATGGACCAAGCTCATCTTCCGATACAATTAAATGTTCAATAGAATTCATTCTTCCATTCAAACCAGCGTATTGTTCGTCCTCTTTTCCAATACGGATGTTTATATTTCCTTGAAGATTGGCACAATCATAAATACCGATAGGAACACCGTATTGCAGGGAAAAGAAGTTGTTGATATCAATACTACTATTGATTGACTGTAAGTAATTTTGCTTTTTGATTCGTCTAAGAAGGCTTTCCGCTGAATGACGATAGCGATTTGGATCCTTGCCTGTTTTTTTGAAGATTTCTCTCCATTCTTTTACAGAAGGAATTTCGGTCACATTGCTATCTTCCAAATCAAAAAAAATAGACTCTTGAAAAAGCCGCATCCGTCCCTTGATCATTTGTGGCGTGTCCATTACTTCCATGCCTTGATAATGAATGAAGCCAATCTTAAAAGTAGGAATCAATTGCTTAATCTGCTCTGAAATTGAAATATCCAATATATACACCTCCAATATAATTGTTGTCTATGTTATTCTATATTTTAGCGTAATCTTTATGAAAAACCAATGAAAAGGAAGGGGGGAGACCTTATGGATTACCGCGCATTAAAGAAAGATATAATTGAATATAGTAAAACAATCGGAATCGATAAAATAGGTTTTACAAGTGCTAGTACATTTGAAGAAATGAAAATTCGTTTAATAAGACAGCAGGAATTAAACTATCAATCTGGTTTTGAAGAGAAAGATATAGAGAAGCGGGTAGACCCCTCCCTTCTATTAGAACAACCAAAATCGATTATTTCGATAGCACTTGCTTATCCTTCTAAAATGAAGGAAAGAGTAGTCAGCAAAAAAGGAGAGCGCAGAGGAATTTTTTGTCGTGCTTCCTGGGGAACGGACTATCACATTGTTTTAAAAGATCGCTTGAAGAAGCTTGAAGATTATATAAAAGAAAGAATTCCGGATGCATTATGTAAATCGATGGTAGATACAGGGGAATTAGTGGATCGAGCGGTTGCACAGCGAGCGGGAATTGGCTGGTCAGCAAAAAATTGTGCTATTATTACACCGGAATTTGGTTCTTATGTTTATTTAGGTGAGATGATTACCAATCTACCATTAGAACCTGATAAGCCAATGGAAGATCAATGTGGTACCTGTAATAAATGCATTGAAGTTTGTCCAACAGGAGCTCTTATTCAAGGTGGACAGTTAAATGCCCAAAGATGTATCGCATTTCAAACGCAGACAAAGGGATTTCTTGCGGAAGAATTTAGAGAAAAGCTGGGTAATCGAATTTATGGCTGTGATACATGCCAAACCGTCTGTCCAAAAAATAAAGGAATCGATTTTCATAATCATCCAGAAATGGAGCCAGATCCAGAAATCGCAAAACCATTGCTCCAGCCACTTCTATTTATAAGCAATAAAGAATTTAAAGAAAAGTATGGGCATATTTCTGGTTCTTGGCGTGGAAAAAAGCCAATTCAACGTAATGCCATCATCGCACTTGCTCACTTTAAAGAAGAAGGAGCAGTCGGTGATTTAATTACCGTGATGAAAAAAGATCCAAGACCAGTTATTAGAGGAACAGCAGCTTGGGCATTAGGGAAAATTGGCGGCGATGACTCAATGACGGCCCTACAAGCTGCATCACAACAAGAAGACGATCAAGAGGTCTTACAAGAAATTGAAGATGCTTTACAACGTTTAGTGCATTAATTATCGAGCGCGGGTGAATGAACACTAATTTGCCTTGGAATAAGAGGAAAAGTGGTTTTCATCGGGTGAATGAACGCCGATTTTTCTTGTGGTAAGAGGGAAAGTGGTTTTCATCAGGAGAATGAACGCCGATTTTTCTTGTGGTAGGAGGGAAAGTGGTTTTCATTAGGTGGATGAACGCCGATTTTTCTTGTGGTAGGAGGGAAAGTGGTTTTCATTAGGAGAATGAACGCCACTTTTTCCTGAAGCAAGAGGGAAAGTGGTTTTCATTAGGTGGATGAACGCCGATTTTTCGTGGAGTAAGAGGGAAAGTGGTTTTCATTAGGAGAATGAACGCCACTTTTTCGTAGAGTAAGAAGGAAAGTGGTTTTCATCAGAGGAATGAACGCCACTTTTTCGTGGAGTAAGAAGAAAAGTGGTTTTCAACCATTTGTTAATAGTTAATATAAGACCAAAAAAGAAGGATATCCATGCCTTCTTTTTTTTGTACAGTTCTTCTCTCTTTAAACATAGTTATTAAAGAAGGGAGTAGATGGAATGAAACAACAATTAATGGAGCTAATTGAGAAAAGAATTCAGCAATGTGTTGCACGGGAAAGATCGACAATTGTGGATGAAAAATTAGAGCGAAAAAGAGATAGTCTGAATAGAAGAAATGCTGAGATAGTTCATGTGAAGGCGAAAGGAAAAATTGAAGAAATGCAAAAAAAGGAGGATGAGACTGAAGAATTGGTTTATACAGTCCATCTGCAATATTTCATCAAGCAAGGTGAGCTATTTTTCGTAGAAGAAGAGGTGGAAAATAGAAAGGGGATTTTCTATAAAGGAGTCTTAATTGAGGATAAAGAGATTGCTCCTGTCTATCCAGAATACAGAGAACATCCATTGTCTGAAGAATTTGGAAGCACGACAGAAGGCTGGAGCCGATATACGTATGATCGCCTTAAAGCCGTTCAATATGCGGAAAAATGGTGGAATAGCTATAATCCGAAATACCATCAATTCGAAGTGGATTGCACCAACTATATTTCCCAATGTTTGCATGAGGGAGGGGCTCCGATGCGAGGATATCCTAATCGCAATAAGGGCTGGTGGATGCAAAATAATAATTGGAGCTACAGCTGGTCAGTAGCCAATGCATTTCCCCGATATTTAGAAACCTCTACTACTGGCTTACGTGCAAAACAAGTGACTAGTGCAATGGAGCTAAAGCTTGGGGATGTCATTTGCTATGATTTTGAAGGCGATGGGAAATATAATCATACTACGATTGTTACAGGGAAGGATGCGAATGGAGAACCATTAGTAAATGCCCATACGTATAATAGTCGAATGCGCTACTGGAAATACGAAGATTCAACTGCCTATACTCCAAATATTAAATATAAATTTTTTACGATTATTGATGGCTGAGAAGCAAGAAATAACTCCTTCGCATTTCCCTTAGAGTAAGTGTATAATGGAACGGAAAGCAATAGTTAGAGGTGACAAACTTGGCCATACATATCGTCCTATACCAACCACAAATACCTTCCAATACAGGCAATATTGCACGAACATGTGCAGGAACAGACACTGTTCTTCATCTAATTCGTCCTTTTGGCTTCTCCACGGATGATAAAGCTTTAAAGAGAGCAGGCTTAGATTATTGGGAATTTGTAGAGATTCATTCTTATGACTCGTTAGATGAATTTTACGAAAAAAATGAAGGTGGTTCGTTTTATTATATTACGAAGTCAGGAGAAACTCCTTATGCCTCCTTCGATTACAGTGACATAAACAAAGATCATTACTTTATATTTGGAAGTGAAACAACAGGTCTTCCTCCAGAGGTTATCCGGAATAATGTAGATAGAACAGTACGAATTCCGATGACAGGTAATATACGTGCTTTTAATCTTTCGAATACAGCGGCAGTTCTTATTTATGAGGCATTAAGACAACAAAATTTTGGGCATTTAAAAAAATAATACTGAAACAATAGCGAGTGTAAATCAGAATAGATTTATACTCTTTTTTATTTTGATAATAAAATGACTAGAGTTCACGGTAGGAACCAGAACCGAAATATGATTGTTTATATTAGCTCATAAGCAAAGCAACTGGGCTAATTCTTTTTATCATGACGATTATTAGTATATTATTAGGCTATAGTCATTATCAGAAATAGTTCACTAAAACTTTTAAGGAGAGATTATCCATGAATCAAGCAATCGAAACGATACTCAATCATCGATCTGTCAGAAAATTTACCGATAAGGAGTTAACCGAAGACCAAATTCGTCTCCTTGTGGAAGCTGCTCAAAGTGCTTCTACCTCTAGCTTTGTTCAAGCTTATAGTATTATCGGCGTGAAGGATAGGGAGAAAAAGAAAAAATTAGCGGAACTAGCGGGAAATCAGCAGTATGTTGAAAACAATGGCCATTTGTTTATTTTCTGTGCGGATTTATATCGCCATACAGTCGCTGCAGAAATGGAAGGGAAAAAAGAAGCAGCACTGGATTCGATTGAAAGCACCGAAAAGTTTATGGTTAGTCTAATAGATGTTGCATTAGCATCGCAAAATATGGCTATTGCCGCGGAATCATTAGGACTTGGCATTTGTTACATAGGTGGTATTCGCAATAATTTAGTAGAAGTGAGTCAATTATTAAAAACACCAGATCATGTTTTACCGGTATTTGCTTTAGTTGTAGGTTATCCAGACCAGCAAACAGAGAAAAAACCACGAGCTCCCTTTCATCACGTTTATCACGAAAATGAATACGAGCAAGATACGGAACAATATAAACAAGAGCTGCAGGAGTATAATAATGAAATCTCTGCCTATTATCAGGAAAGAACCAATGGATCGAGAACAGATACATGGACAGCACAGATGGCTGGTAATTTTGAGCAAAAATCACGTATGTATATGAAAGAATTTGTTCAACAGAAGAAATTTGATTTGAAATAATCAATGGCTAGCCTATATAAATTTTAATCCTAAAAACAGCATCGGAGTGAACCGATGCTGTTTTTTATTAGAATCACCAAACATGAAAATATTTCCTATTTAATAATAATTGTTATTCTATAGCGGTTCTCCGTGTCAAAGATGCGGTTTTCCCCTTATGGTTTAGGTTCTTTAAAAAAACTATTCTTTCTTTTAAGCATGTTCGCATTCGCTGGTGCATAGATTATATTAATCGTCTCTGATAATGTGACAGGGGAGGTCCATATGAATATATTAAAGAAAATCGAGATGTATAGACAAGAAGAAGAGTTGTTGAAGTGGGAAGGGACATTTGGAGAGTACTTAGAAATTTTGAAGGAAAAGCCATGGGTAGCACAATCAGCGCATTCTAGAGTATATAACATGATTAAAGATGCTGGTATTGATGAAGTGAATGGGAAAAAGCAATATAAATTTTTCTCTGATCAGCTCTTCGGATTAGAAGAGCCATTAGAAAAGCTAGTGGAAGAGTATTTCCATCCAGCTGCAAAGCGCTTAGATGTAAGAAAACGTATTTTACTACTTATGGGTCCAGTCAGCGGTGGTAAATCTACGTTAGTAACGATGCTGAAAAGAGGCTTAGAAGCATATACGTACACAGAGCGTGGAGCTGTTTATGCGATCAAAGGTTGCCCAATGCATGAGGATCCGCTTCATATGATTCCACATAGTCTAAGAAAAGATTTCTTTGATGAATATGGAATTCGCATTGAAGGAAATTTATCGCCACTTAATATGATGAGATTGCAAGAAGAATATAATGGAAGAATTGAAGATGTCATGGTAGAAAGGGTATTTTTCTCGGAAGATAAACGAACTGGGATTGGAACCTTTAGTCCATCTGATCCGAAGTCACAAGATATTGCGGATTTAACAGGAAGCATTGATTTCTCTACCATTGCTGAATATGGATCTGAATCAGATCCACGTGCCTATCGTTTTGATGGAGAGCTAAATAAAGCGAATCGAGGCATGATGGAGTTCCAAGAGATGTTAAAATGTGATGAGAAGTTCTTATGGCATTTATTATCATTAACGCAAGAAGGAAACTTTAAGGCAGGAAGATTTGCCCTTATTTCTGCAGATGAGTTAATTGTCGCTCATACGAATGAAACAGAGTATCGCTCCTTTATTTCTAATAAAAAGAACGAAGCATTGCATTCTCGTATCATTGTAATGCCAGTTCCATATAATTTAAAAGCTTCTGAAGAAGAAAGAATCTATGAAAAAATGATTCGAGAAAGCGACGTTTCGAATGTGCATATTGCTCCACATACGTTAAAAATTGCTGCCATATTTACGATCTTAACTAGATTGAAGGAGCCGAAAAAAGGTGATATTGATTTAGTGAAGAAAATGCGCTTATATGATGGGGAAAGTGTGGAAGGCTTCAGTTCTGCTGATTTAAAGGAACTGCAAAACGAATATGGCGATGAAGGAATGAGTGGAATCGACCCACGTTATGTCATCAACCGTATTTCTTCCACGATTATTCGCAAGGATGTAACAAGCATTAATGCACTGGATGTGCTTTTATCGATAAAAGAAGGATTGGATCAGCATTCTTCCATTACCAATGAGTTGAAAGAAAAGTACTTAAACTGCATTTCCTTAGCAAGAAAAGAATACGACGAAATTGCTAAGAAAGAAGTACAAAAGGCATTTGTTTATTCTTATGAAGAGTCTGCTAAAACGTTAATGGATAATTACTTAGACAACGTAGAAGCGTACTGCAATAAAAATAAGTTGCGTGATCCATTAACTGGTGATGCGATTAATCCAGATGAAAAACTAATGCGTTCCATTGAAGAACAAATTGGGATTTCCGAAAATGCGAAAAAATCATTCCGTGAAGAAATACTCATCCGTATTTCCGCTTATGCAAGAAAAGGAAAACGATTTGATTATAACTCTCATGATCGCTTACGTGAAGCTATCCAGAAGAAGTTATTTGCCGATCTGAAAGATGTCGTTAAAATCACCACTTCCACGAAAACTCCAGATGAACAGCAATTGAAGAAAGTAAACGAAGTGGTTGCGCGCCTAATTGATGAACATGGATATAATTCCACATCCGCCAATGAATTATTGCGTTATGTAGGAAGTTTATTGAATCGTTAAATAATTGGTCGAGGGAGGAACAGGCTAAATGGCGTCTGTTCCTCTTTTGCCTAGTAGGATTTAGAAAAAGCTAAGGACTTAATTGAATTTTGGAATCGAAACCGTGAAAAAGCCATTTTCTAAAAAAAGTAAAATTATCAAAATTATTAGTAAATTATTTCGTCCATCTGCATATGATAGAGTAATCACTTTATTTAGGTATAGCGATACCCAAATTAGTGTATGCGAGAATCACTTCATACGTGCACAAAAGGATAAAAAACTTTTTAGGAGGGGTAAGATGACGGAAAAACCGAATAAGCATCAGTTTGTAATATCCCAAGAAAATTGGTCCCTCCATCGCAAAGGCCATGATGATCAGCAACGCCATCAAGAAAAAGTGCAGGAAGCCATTAAAAATAACCTACCTGATTTAATTACAGAAGAAAATATCGTCATGTCAAATGGTAGAGAAGTTGTGAAAATTCCCATTCGTTCATTAGACGAATACAAAATTCGATATAATTATGATAAAAACAAACATGTAGGGCAAGGAAATGGAGACAGTCAGGTTGGCGATGTGGTCGCACGCGATGGATCTGGAGATAAAAAGGGCCCAGGAAAAGGGCAAGGAGCAGGAGATCAAGCTGGTGAAGATTACTTTGAGGCAGAAGTATCTTTAATGGAATTAGAAGAAGCTTTATTCAAGCAATTAGAATTGCCGAATTTAAAAAGGAAAGAACAGGACCAAATTGTTGTGGAGAATATCGAATTTAATGATATTCGAAAAGTAGGATTGATGGGGAATATTGATAAGAAAAAAACAATGATATCAGCCTTTAAGCGTAATGCAATGTCGGGAATACCAGCTTTTCATCCTATTTATCCAGAGGATTTAAAATTTAAAACATGGAATGAAGTGCAAAAACCAGAATCAAAAGCAGTCGTCCTTGCGATGATGGATACGAGCGGATCGATGGGTCTATGGGAAAAGTATATGGCAAGAAGCTTTTTCTTCTGGATGACAAGATTTCTTCGTACCAAATACGAAACAGTGGAAATTGAATTCATTGCCCATCATACAGAAGCAAAAGTTGTTTCAGAGGAAGACTTCTTTTCTAAAGGAGAAAGCGGAGGGACGATTTGTTCTTCTGTATATAGAAAAGCATTAGAATTAATTGACGATAAATATGATCCTGGTCGATTTAATATTTATCCATTCCATTTCTCAGATGGAGATAATTTAACATCAGATAATGCTAGATGTGTAAAATTAGTAGAAGAGCTGATGAAGGTTTCTAATATGTTTGGATATGGGGAAGTCAACCAATACAATCGACACAGTACCCTTATGTCTGCTTACAAAAACATTCAAGATGAAAAATTCCGGTACTACTTACTAAGACAAAAAGCTGATGTATTTAATGCGATGACTAGTTTCTTCCGAAAAGAGGAAGAGGGACAGATGTATGCATAAAGGATGAATGCACAACTCACTTTTGGGTTGTGTTTTTTCAATTAAGGATGATAGAAAAATGAATTATGAAGTCTTTTAATGTGCTTTTTTCTTCTTCTTTTCAAGATAAGACAAAATCGTAGTTTTCAATGAAGCATAGGATCCAATCGCGGAATAACCATAAAACCAACCCATAAATAATCCAGCAACGAGACTATGTCTATGACTAATGAAGACAGAGATGAATAATCCTAAAGCTAAAGCTATGGTTGGAACATATTTTTTCGGTATGTTAAAAAAAATCTTGATTAATTGCGTAATAATCATCACTACAGGAACGGCAATTACGGCATCCCAAAAATTTGTTTGAATGGTAGGGAAATCCATTCCATGCACCACCTTTTAAAAATTAGTATTCCATGTCCTTACTAACCTATACTAAATGGAAAATTTGTTCTGGGAAAAGTACCTTAAACATGGAATAAACAGCTTTATGAAGTGCATATTAATGCAGAGGTGGTCAGTTAATGGAAAAAAATAAAATGGAGAAACGGTTTTTAAGAGGATTACTTATTGGAAATTTATTGATCCTGCTGCCGATTTTATATAGAAAACCCCCAATTAGAGATTGGATTATTGTTTATGTGTATAATGCTATTACAAATGGTTTACTTGATATGCTATTAACACACCATAAAGTCATTAGATACCCAGTTCGCTTTTTGCCCAAGAAATTTAAAATTCATATATTATTTGATTTTTTAATTTATCCTACATTTACAGTTTTTTACAATCAGTTAACGAAGAAAGATAAACCTTTCGTTGTTATTTATAAATTAGTTTTATTTACTATACCTCCTTTTTTTATTGAATTATGGGCAGAGAGAAAAACAAAGTTAATTGAATGGAAAGAAGGATGGAGATGGTATCATACTTATTTTAGTATTATTCTTAAATCTCTTTTAACAAGATTAGTGATCGAAGCACTAAGGAAACTAAAATTTCTAACTGAATAACAAGTGTATGCTCGTTTTATAGTTTATCTACTTTCTAATATGGGGAAAATAAATTAAATAAACTAAATCTTTCTACCCCATTTTAAAAGAAATGATAGTTATTTCCTTCTTTTTATTGTAAAATTGCGAAGTAGAATAGAGAATTAACGTATCGATTATTTAGTTATTGTTCATACATAATGTGCGTGGTTAGGATGTATTTAGTAATCCTAAGAAAGGAAAGCAAATGACGAAAATCGTAAATATCATTCTTTTAATTAATGTTATTGGAATTGTTCTATATGCAGCCGGCGTCCTTAATACGGATATTTTCAGAGTGGAGTTTTTATCCTCTGGTGTTATTATGCTTCTTTTTGGTTTAAGAGATGTTGTTAGAGATGTGAAAAGAAGACGACGTTAATGTTTGGTTAAAGTAGTTGGAAGTCCATACACAGCTCTTCTTAAAAAGAGGAGGAGGGAGCAAAAAAATGAAGCCTATTTATCGATGGATATATATTTTTTTAGGAACAGTTTTTTTGATTTTAGGGATAATGGGAGTATTTTTACCATTGTTGCCAACTACACCATTTTTATTACTAACTTCCTACTTTTATACGAGAGGTTCTGAGCGCTTAAATAAATGGTTTCGTTCGACTACATTTTACCATGAGTATGTGAAAGGATTTCGCAAAGGAGAGTTGACTAAAAAGCAAAAGATAAAAATAATTATCTCTTGTTATATTTGCTTAGCAATTAGCGCTGTTCTTGTTGATAATCTCTATACTCGAATTATTTTGGGCTGCATTGCGATTGTCCAAGCAATATCGATGTTTATCATAAAGACAAAAAAAGAAAATCCAGAAGTAATGATAAAGAAATAAGAATTAGCCAATGGATGGACCTGTTTTCAGGTAGATCCTTTTTTTATTTTTTTTAATATATACTGATAAAAGAGGAGAATAGCGACTTTCCTTTTATATGTTAAAAGTTGAAAAAATAACCTAATTACTAGTAAAATGAAAATCTAGTAGTTTCTAAGAAAAACACTCATGATATTTCCACAGTAATACTACATATCCGTTGGAGGTAAAAATGAATAAGATTTCACAAGCCGAAGCAGTCAAATTAAAGAGCGTTTTGTCTAAAAGAATCCATGAACTAGAAGAGGAAATGGATAGAGTTGCTTTTGTGCAAATAGAAGCAGGTAAATCTATTCCGAAGCAAAAACGAACGATTCTTGATGTAGAGCAGGAGATAGAAGAGGTACGTACTGATTATCGATTGCTTGATAAACTAATGTATCGTGCCAATATTGAAAACGAAATAAGCTATGAAAATACGAATATCTCGATAGTAGAAGCAATTGAGCTTGCAACACAGCTTCGTGCAAAAGCAAGAAAATACAAGGAGTTTGCTGCAGCGGAAAAGGAAGAATACGTTTATTCCTATGGCGAAGCAGTACAACTAATGAAGGTCGCAACCTTTGAACCAGAAGATTATCGTTTGAAAAGTCTTGAATGTGAAAAAAAAGCAAACCGTTTATCAAACTTGATTAATAGTAAAAACTATCAAATTGAACTAGAATTTGATGGGGAAAAATATTTTTAAGATTATTTACCTTGAATAGGTGAGACTCCTATTCAAGGATAGAAGGATCCGCTCAATTTGTGTACAAAGGTACGTTTAAATGGTACTGGCTAAACCGATGACCACTAACCCATTAATCGTTCACCCTTTATCCTTGACCAATTATTGCAATGGCGGTCGCAGACCATTATAGTCCTCTATATCCTTCTAGGAAGAAACCAGCCAAAGAATAGAATCTATTCTTTGGCTGGTTTTATTTAAGATTACATATTTCTTTGTTTTAAATGATAACTTAGAGCAGCTAAAAGAAATTACGCAAATCCAAGAACTGGATGAGGAACATATGGCTTTTCTAAGCTAGCAATTTCTTCTTGTGTCAATCCTATTGAAAGAGCAGCAACTGCATCGTCTAGATGATGAAGCTTCGTAGCACCGATGATAGGTGCAGTAACAGGCTCTTTTTGTAAAACCCATGCAAGTGCAACTTGTGCACGAGGCACGTCGCGTTTTTCTGCTATTGCTTTCACACGTTCTACTACTTGGCGGTCCGCTTCCTCAGTGTTAGAATATAACGTTTTTCCGAATTCATCAGACTCTTTACGAATACTTGTTTCTTCCCAATCTCTAGTTAAGCGGCCGCGTGCCATTGGACTCCATGGAATAACCCCAATTCCTTCTTCTTTACAGAGGGGAAGCATTTCCCGTTCCTCTTCCCGGTAGAGAAGGTTTAAGTAGTTTTGCATGGATATGAAACGTGTCCAGCCATGCTTTTCAGCAGTATAATTTGCTTTCAGAAATTGCCATGCATACATGGAAGAAGCACCAATATAGCGTGCTTTTCCGGCTTTGACTACATCGTGTAATGCTTCCATTGTTTCTTCAATTGGAGTTTTGTAATCCCATCTATGTATCTGATAGAGATCGACATAATCGGTACCAAGTCTTTTTAGACTATTGTCAATTTCACTCATAATTGCTTTTCGAGAAAGCCCAGCGCCATTGGCACCTGGACGCATCCTGCCATTTACCTTTGTGGCAAGAACAACTTCATCACGATTCGTAAAGTCACGCAATGCCCGTCCTACAATTTCTTCACTTGAACCATCAGAGTAGACATTTGCCGTATCAAAAAAATTAATGCCAAGCTCCAGCGCTTTTTTGATAAATGGACGACTTTCGCTTTCTGTTAATGTCCATGCATGTCCACCACGATCGGGTTCACCATAACTCATACAACCTAGACAAAGACGAGAGACTTCTAAACCAGTAGTACCTAATTTAATATAATCCATTTGCTACTCCTCCTTTTGATTTTATTATAAAGAGTGGTTAGTAATAATGCGAAGGATATGAATTATACTTTTAATAGAGTATTCCGTTATTTTGATATAGAAAATTCTTTCACAGTTTGAATCTATATTAATTTAAAAGAAAGTGACGACATTATTGCCGCAACAGATGTATCGAGAGATGAACAAGTTGAGGGCAATATAAACCAAACAGTTGAGAAATAAGGAATCTTGACAGAACTGCGAAACTTTATTTTTTTGTTATTACTTAGGGCGGCATACCTTTAATAAATTTAACCCCGTAAATTATCTGAAATAATCAATCTTTTTAATTGAGAATTATTATCATTTGTTGTATATTAGATAGTACGATACAAATAAGGGGATAAGGAGAATATATAATGCAAATATACTGGACTAAGATAAATAAGATTATTGAGGAAACGCCTGAGGTTAAAACATACCTGCTCGACTGTCCGAAAGACTTTACATGGGAAGAAGGCTCCCATACTCATTTCGCACTGAAAGGTTTCAATGCCGGAGACAAACCAAACCGTAGCCTGATTCGCCATATGTCAATCTCCTCTTTACCGCACGAAAATGCAATCGCAATTACAACACGCATCAGAGAGCAGTGCTCTGAGTTTAAATCGATTTTAAGAAATCTTGAAGTCGGCAATGAAGTTGCAATCTTTAAAACGCACTCGAATTTACCGCTGAACAGAGAGGGGAAAAATGTGTACCTGCTGTCATCAGGTGTTGGTTTGGCAACTTTTAGACCGATTGTACTGGAGTATTTCGAACGTGCTGACAACGTCAATCACATTCATTCTCTAAACATTGATTCATCAAAAGCTTTCTTATTCACCAATATTTTTAAATCTGCACCTGACAAGAAGTTCACGGCTCAGTTCGTCGATAACCGTAAAGACTATTATGAAGAAGTGAAAAATCTTGCTGCAGACAAGGATGGGCACTTCTATGTTGTTGGCAGCGACGACTTCCTTGTGCAGAACATTGAAGTACTGCGTGAGCAGGGTATCAAGCCAGAACAGATTATGCTCGATAAGCGTGAAAATGAACTGTCTAAGTTTTTTAATCAATTAAATTAGAAGTGTATTGATAGGTAACTGATACTTCTGTGGTACAGCTACATTTATCATTTGAATATTTCGATTGGGAACAAGAACGAAAAAAAGGACTGGCCACAGTCCTTCTCTATTTAAACCATCCTTTTTCTTTAAATCTTGTGATGGCTTCTATTCGGTTTTTCACTTCCAGTTTATCGAGTATCATGCTGATATAGTTTCGCACTGTTCCTGTCTTAATGGATAGTTCTTGGGCGATTTCTTTTGTATTTTTGCCATTTGCTACTAGAGTAAGCACTTCTTTTTCTCGCTCTGTAAGGGGATTTTCTTCTTTGTATACATCATCCACCAATTCTGGTGCGTAAATTCTTCTTCCTTCCATCACACTGCGGATGCTGTTTGCCAAATCGTCGCTTGGGCTGTCCTTAAGCAAATAGGCTGATACGCCAGCTTTCAATGCTCGCTGGAAATAGCCGGATCTGGCAAAGGTAGTTAAAATAATGACTTTGCAAGGGTGGGTCATGAGTTCTTCCGCTGCTTCTAATCCTGTTTTAGCAGGCATTTCTATATCCATTATACATATATCAGGATTTTTTTCTTTGACTAGCTGGATAGCTTCTTCCCCATTGTTTGCTTTGCCGACAACCGTGATATCCTCTTCCAAATCAAGCAATGAACCCAATGCACCTAAAAGAAGGCGTTGGTCTTCGGCAATGACAATCCGGATCATAATATATCCTCCCTTTCTATTATTTTTCCATCTTGTGGAACGGCTATTGTTACTATCGTTCCCTCATTCGCAGTAATCTCTATAGTACCGTTGATAAATTCCAATCTTTCTCTCATGCCCGCTAATCCGTTTCCTTTGTGAGCATTTTCTTCCTTAAACGGAGTGGTTCCATTATCTTTGATTTCCATGATTGTTTCTTTTTTATTTTGGCTGATGCTGATGAAGCAAGCGGTGGCATTGCTATGTCGAACCACATTGGTAACGGCTTCTTTTAAGCACATGCTTATAATGTTTTCTGCAATCGATGAAACTTTTAGATTGGAAGCTATATCAGAAGTTAGGCTTATTTCAGCCGCTTCTAATAATTTTTTTACGAGAAGGAGCTCGTCTTTTAATTTTATGCCTCGCATTTCAGATACCATTTTTCGGACTTCGTTTAATGCTGTTCTAGAAGCATGCTGAATATCTTTCAGTTCCGAGCGGGCTTGTTCTGGGTCTTTATAGACTAATTTTCTTGCTAAATCACTTTTTAAGCCAATAAGGGATAGCTTTTGGCCAAGTGTATCATGAAGGTCTCTGGCAATGCGTTGTCTTTCCTCTAGTTTAACTAAATGAGAAATGCGCTTATTCGCATCTTCTAGTTTTTCCTGTAGCTGATCCTTTTCTTTGCGGTTATGGATGGTCAGAGGCAATAAGATAACGCCAAACCAGATAATCAGCACGAAAGGAAGCTGCTTTAACAGCAAGGGATCTCCTATGATAATTTTGAAATAAATGGCGAATGTTGTAATGGCCAAATGTATAAAGTATAGGATGAAAAATGGAATTTGTTTTTTGATATTGCCGATAAAATAGGAAAGAAAAAAGGAAAAATACACATAGCTGTATGCATAAATGGCAGTAGTGGAAATCCCGATCAATAAGGATGGCCATAAATAGATTGTCCAGCCTTTGGAAAGATAAGCTATTCTGTAAAATAGAAAAAATAAAATGGTAAGGATGATGCCAGATATAACATCAACTGCTGAAGAGGCATGGAAAATAAAATAAAATGGCAAAATAGTAAGCAATGTCCAAATATAAGGAGAAATGCCAGTGCTCTTTTTTAGTATCTCTAATCTTTTTATCATTCGTTTCTAACCTCGTTATTTATTGGCTGTCATTCATCTATTTTAACATAGTCGAGCAGCAATTAATGGCATAAAACCGTATAATTGCTGCTCAGAATTAAAGAGATATCTTCCTGTTTATTGTATTTCTGTGGCAGACATGGAAAGGGATTTTTTTTGTTTTTTCCATTCATAAAAACTGATAAACTTCTTGTCTTTTTCGTCCCACAAACGGAATTTTAAAGAACGAAGACTACTTGTCAGTGTTATAGTTGGAACATTTTGCAGGGGCTCCGTCTGTTTATGGACTACCTCTAAGTTGTAATTAGGAACCCTTGGACTTAAATGATGCACATGGTGGTAGCCGATATTGCCAGTCAGCCATTGCATCCATTTTGGAAGGCGATAGAATGAGCTTCCTTCTACAGCGGCCTTAACATAATCCCAATTTTTATCTTCCTCAAAATAAGTGTCTTCAAAAGTATGCTGTACATAAAATAGCCATACTCCAACAGAGCCGGATATAAGAAAAATCGGCAGCTGTACAAGCAAGAAAGAAGACCAGCCAAGCGTACTTCCAAGAAGCACAGCCAATAATACAATGGAAATATTTGTTACGTACGTATTTAGCCTTTCCTTCGATCTAGCCCCTTTACGGTTGAATCGATTAGCTATAAGGAATTCATAAATTGGTCCTAATATAAACATAATGAATGGATTACGGTACAAACGATATTTGATTTTTAACGACATAGAGGCATTTTCATATTCCTCTATCGTCATCATCCATAAATCGCCGACTCCGCGCTTATCCAGATTACTGCTTGTTGCATGGTGAACAGAATGGCTATGCTGCCATTTGCTATAGGGGAATAAGGTTAAGATCCCAGTAATAGTTCCTAAAATCCTATTGGCTTTACGGTTCTTAAAGAAAGAATAGTGGCAGCAATCATGAAAAATGATAAAAATCCTTACCAAAAATCCTGCTGCAGCTATCGCGATCACAAAGGTTAAAATATAAGAAATACTTAAGCTTTTGTAAGCTGCAAACCAGAGTAAAACGAAAGGCAGAATAGTATTGGCAAGCTGCCAGACACTTATCTTTACAGTGGATTTCTCAAAAGGCGCTACAGCAGTTCTCAATTGTTTTAAGTTTTTTATATTCATTATTTGCTTCCCTTCTGTTAATAGATATCTATAGTATAAATATATACCAAACATATTTGCAGACATACATGTCATGTTTGGTACATGACATTTGTCATATAGCGATATACTCTTCTTGAAATGTCCAGTAAGAAAGGGGGAAGCGTAAGTTAAAATATTATAACCACCGAGAGTATTGCTTAGCAATCCAATGAGAATAAATATAATACAAAATAGAGGTTGCAAATTTTTCCATCCTGTAATAGAATATAAAAAAAATTGATTATTAAAAGCTTTGACAAGGACATGAGCTACTATTTCGGTTTCCAGAGAGGGGAGAATTGCTGAAAACTTCCTAACGCAGAAAAGTATCTTACCGCCTTTGAGCTGTATTGGGGAACCTTTTAGTATCCAATGCCGTAGACGCAAATGTTATTGCACCAAGCCATGAGAAAATAACTGAACTGTGCTTTTTTCATGGGAATTTGGGTGGAACCACGGGTAAACGCACTCGTCCCTTTCTTTAGGGATGAGTGCGTTTTTTGTTTATAATTTCATAAAAAAGCGATGAAAAGGACATGAATTATTTTTACTGTTATCAGAGAGGGAAGAACAGGTGCGAGCTTCCTAGCAAAGGAAAATAATTTACCACCTTTGAGCTATATTGGTGAACTAGAAGTAATCAATATCGTTTATGCAACGTTACTGCACCAAGCCATAAGAAAACCACTATGTTTTTTCATGGGAATTTGGGTGGAACCACGGGTAAAAACACTCGTCCCTTCGTTTAGGGACGAGTGTTTTTTTTGTACAAAAAATAAAAAAGGAGTGGAAAAAATGATTCAGATAGTATTAGCAGATGGAAATAAGAAGGAATTCCCAAAAGGGAGCACAGTAGCAGAAATTGCGGAGTCGATTAGTGTTAGTTTAAAGAAAAAAGCAGTGGGTGCAAAGATAAATGACGAAAGGATCGTGGATATGAGTCATCGCATAGAGGAAGATGTACATTTGTCTATTTTAACAATAGATTCAGATGAAGGTGTATCTATTATGCGTCATTCCAGCGCCCACGTAATGGCGCAAGCGATAAAACAATTGTATCCGAATGTACAATTAGCAATTGGACCAGTTGTAGAGGACGGCTTTTATTATGATATAAAGCTTGACCATAGCTTAACTGTTAATGATTTAGAAGCTATTGAAAAAGAGATGAACAAAATTATCAAAGAAAATCTGTCTTTTATCCGAAAAGAGGTTTCATACGAGGAAGCAAAGGCACTTTTTCAAGCAAAGGACGAGAAATTTAAACTGGAGCTTTTAGATGGAGTACCAAAGTCAGAGCCAATCTCCCTTTACCAGCAAGGAGAGTTTATTGATTTATGTCGTGGAACTCATCTTCCGTCAACTGGATTTATTAAGGCATTTAAATTAATGCGTGTGTCGGGAGCTTATTGGAGAGGAGATAGTGAAAAAGAAGTATTGCAGCGAGTCTATGGGGTAGCATTTTCTAGCAAACAGGAATTAGGAGAATACTTGGAGATGCTAGAGGAAGCTGCGAAAAGGGATCATCGTAAATTAGGAAAGCAATTGGAGCTATTCATGTTTTCGGAAGAAGCGCCTGGCATGCCGTTTTATTTACCGAAAGGACAAATTATTCGCAATGAATTAGAGCAATTTTCAAGAGAGCTTCAAGGTGAGGCAGATTATGAAGAGGTAAGGACTCCACTGATGATGAATGAACGAATGTGGAAACAATCAGGGCATTGGGATCATTATCATGAAAATATGTATTTTTCTGAAGTGGATGAACAAAAGTTTGCTCTAAAGCCGATGAATTGCCCGGGACATATGCTTATTTTCAAAAATAGTCTTTACTCTTATCGGGATTTACCAATTCGATTATCCGAATTTGGTCAGGTTCATCGCCATGAATATAGTGGTGCATTGAACGGAATGCTCCGTGTTCGGACATTTTGCCAGGATGATGCTCATCTATTTGTAAGGGAGGACCAAATAGAAGCGGAAATAAAAAGCATCTTTCAATTGATTGACAAGGTATATCGTACATTTGGATTTGAATATTCGGTTGAACTCTCGACTAGACCAGAAGATTCCTTGGAAGGAGATGCCATCTGGGAGATAGCAGAAGGAGCTTTAAGAAATGTTCTGGAGCATCTAGAAATCAATTATGTTCTAAATGAAGGTGATGGAGCATTTTACGGTCCGAAAATTGATTTCCATATCAAGGATGCATTAAAAAGAAGCCATCAATGTGCAACTATTCAGCTTGATTTTCAAATGCCAAAACTCTTTAACTTAGCTTATATAAATGAGAACAATGAAAAAGTATGTCCGGTAGTCATCCACCGTGCAATATATGGGTCGATTGATCGTTTCTTTGGCATACTGATTGAACATTTTGGAGGAGCCTTCCCTGTTTGGCTTGCGCCTACACAGGTTCAAATTATTCCGGTATCAAGTGTTCACCTGGATTATTGCTTAGAAGTTCAATCAGCTTTAAGAGAAGTAGGGGTTAGAGTGAAGATAGAGGAAAGCAACGAGAAATTAGGGTATAAAATCCGCGCAGCACAAATGCAAAAAATCCCTTACTTGCTAGTCCTTGGTGATAAAGAGAAGGAGCAGAATAAAGTAAATGTAAGAAAGTATGGTGAAGAAGTTTCAGAAGCTCTTTCTTTGAAAGCATTCAAACAAATGATTGGTGAGCAAATAAAAGAAAGAAGTCTATAAAAAAATGGGGGATTCAATATATGTATATTGAATCCCTAAAATTATTTCGAGTTAATGACTTCGATTATATTGATATTTCTTCCATTGGTAGCGGATAAAGCAGCCGATGCAAAATCCAAGTATCGCAACAATGGAAGCAAGCCCAACCATTATCGAGAAGATATAGCCAAGAATAGTCCATTTAAAGAAAAAGGAAATGGAAGCAATCGCTAAACAAACTACAGCAATTATCTGGTTAAACTGCTGTTGGTTCCAGTCCTCCTGACGGTAATCCTTTTTCGGCCTTTTGAGAAATAAACTTGCTAGTTTCATAATTGGATTCCATTGAAACAATAATCCACATAGCCCTGCTACAAGAGGAATAAGCATAATCCAATATTGCTGTAAGAATAAGCTAAGTAAAACGGAAAGGAAAATAATCCATTGATTGGTACGCACTAATGGTTGTGGAATTGTTTTTATCAGATCAGTCATAAAAACCAACCTTTCTTATGAGAATTATGTATATTATACTCTCTAATAAGAAATTTGTTAAGAATAATGAAAACTTATAAAGAGAAGAATCATTACAAGTTTTTATTATTCTTCTCTTCTTCTAAAAAACTCCATAGTCTATACAGCTGAAGAACTGTTTTTTCCGGGTCATTTATTAAATGGTCATAAAGGGTAGGGTATTTCTGTAATTGAGTAAGGAGTGCAGCTTCTTCTATCGTAATCTCATTTTTCGTCGTGTGATAGGTAGCTCTTGTTTCTTTTGTCTCCGAGCGGCCGAGGAGATAATCAGTGCTTACTTCAAAATAATCCGCAAGTTTTTGTAATGTGTCTGTATCAGGTTTTCGATTACCCGTTTCATATCCTGAGATAGATACCTTGGTCACGTTCATTGCATCCCCAAGCGTTTGTTGAGAAATTTTTGCAGACTTACGTAAATATCTCAATCTTTCTGGAAAATTCATCTGAACCAGCTCCTAATTTCGATACCTCTATTATAAGTTAACAAATAGCTAACAGTAAATAATGAATATTTGTTAACAAATACGGAATTTTATATTGAAGTAAACTACTTGTTTACGTATAATTTTAATAAAGGAAAAAAAGATGATTGGAAGATGGGGTGTAAAAATGCATCGGAATAAACTGCGTATCATAAGAAAGCAATATGGCTATACCTATCAAATGATGGCTGATAAGCTAGGCATTACAAAGTCTTATTATTGGCAGATTGAGAATGGCAAACGAGGATTATCTTATGAACAAGCAGTACAGATATCCAGTATTTTTTCAAAAACGCCAGATGAAATTTTCCTTCCAGATTATATAAAATAATAATTCCTGTGGATGACCGACCCAAAGGATACAAACAAAAGGATAGAAAGCCTTATGTTAAATTTCGGTCTTAGGTTGGATAGGTTGATTTTCTTCTCGTACTATGTAAGAGTAAAGAGACTAACGAGAGAGGAAGATCAGATTGGAAAAAAGAAAAGTTGGTTTTATCGGGTGCGGAAAAATGGCCCAAGCAATGGTAAATGGCATGCTTCAATCTTCTTTTTCACAGAGAGAAGATATATTGGCAAGTACAAAGTCAGCAGAAAGCGCAGAAATTGTTAAGGAAGCTTTTCAGATTGAAACTATCTTAGATAATAAACAAGTAGCTAGATTTGCTGATGTCTTAATTATTGCAGTGAAGCCACATCTATATGGAGAGGTTTTACAAGAAATCAGCTCATATGTGAAGGAAGAAACAATCATTGTTACAGTTGCTGCTGGAATTGATATGGCATACATAGAATCTCAGATGTCCGAAAAAATAAAGGTGATTCGCTCGATGCCAAATACTCCATCTCTAGTAGGAGAAGGGATGACCGTATTTTGTGCAAATGCTAGGATTAACGAGGAAGAGATTGCTTTTATCAAAGCAATGTTTTCATCATTTGGACAAGTGGAAATGGTAGACGAAAGTTTAATGGATTACATTCCGGCCATTAGCGGTTCATCGCCAGCATATGTATATATGTTTATTGAAGCATTGGCAGATGGTGGCGTTCGAAGCGGAATACCAAGGGATAAAGCGTATAAATTGGCTGCTCAATCTGTTTTAGGAGCAGCGAAGATGGTTTTAGAAACAGGCAAGCATCCTGGTGTATTAAAAGATGAGGTATGCACACCTGGTGGAGCAACGATAGAAGCAATAACAACGTTAGAACAAAATCAGTTTAGAGGCACGATTTTAGCGGCGATGGAAAGTTGTGACCGCAAAAATAGTAAAATGCAAAATCGAAATGAAAAAGATTCATTTTAGTGGGAAAGTTTTTCTACCCAATTAGGGATTCTTTTTATATAATGAGAATAGTTTTCGTTGAATAAGAAGAAAGTCCTAGTCATTCTAGGCATTAATAATTATTTAACAAAATTATCTAGTTTATGAATCAGGCCAGTCTCTTGGTCTGTTTTTTTGTGCTAAATCTTTATATTTTTTAAAATGAATCATCGTAAAAGCAAATTAATTATTTTTTTATGTTGGAGAAAAATAGCAAAATGATTTTTAAAATAGAGACCGTTCTATAAAGGGGAGGGGAAAATGTGTGGATAAATATAAAGCAATATTTATTACAAGGATAACGCACCAGTTAAAAATTTTATTAAACAAAAAAGAGACTGAAATCATAAAAAATAAAGAAGTGTATGCCTTATTAAATTCCATTCAAGGTACTTCAGATACTTTGGATTTGGACTTATTATTTCATTTAGTTTCAAGTTTAATGAAAAAAATAGAACCACGAAAGGTAGATTGGACCCAATCTGAACTAAAAGCCTTTTTAAGTGAGTTGCTGGATATATGCGAAGAATATGAGCATTTTCATGAAGAAATTAATCGAATCCCAGATTTTAGAGATACAGAGGTTCCGCTTATACAATTAATTGATGATGATATTTCCTTATTAATTTTTTTAAAGGAAATGATGGAGAATAAAGGTTGGATGGTAATAGCTAATTCAAATGCAGAACATGCGATTGAACAATTTTATAGCATGCAGCCAGATTGTATCATTATTGATATTAATCTTCCTAATAAAACAGGGTTAGATGTTCTTGAGGATATTCAAAAGCACACAAAACACTCCTTTGTTCCAAAAATCATTTGCAGTATAGATAACTCAAGAGAAAAAAGAATTGCTGCATATAAAAAGGGAGCAGATGATTATTTTGAAAAGCCCCTTGATATGGAAGAATTTTTGATTCGAATAGAGAGGCATATTGAAAGAAAGAAGATATTTGATCAGTCTGTCTTAATTGATGAATTAACGGAAGTATATAATCGGAAATTTTTAAAGGATTCATATAATCGCTTTATTAGTGATGTTATCCGAACAAAAATGTCAGGAACTATTGCAATAATTGATATTGATCATTTTAAAAAAGTAAATGATGTGCATGGACATGTAGTAGGTGACAAAATCCTGAAGGAATTTGCGAAATTTTTAAAAAATAATATCAGAAGTACCGATACTCTATTTCGGTATGGTGGAGAAGAATTCGTTATCTTTTTTCAACGAGCGATAGAATCTGATGTAGCAGATGTTTTAAATAGAATGCTGAAGCGCTACTCTGAAATGTTTTTTGAAGCGGATGGGGAGCGATTGTCTCTTACTTTTTCTGCGGGAGTATATGAAATTGATTCAGGGGATGTTCCTCTAAAAAAGGCGCTAGAGATAGTAGATGAGGCACTATATTTAGCGAAGGAAAATGGACGTGCGTGCATCAAAAGTGCTAATAAGATGAAGGAAACACCAAATAAAAAGCTGTTGAATATTTCTATTGTTGATGATGATTTGCTTAGTCGTTCTATCCTAAAAAATATTTTAGATTCAATTGAAATAGATAACCTTGCTATCAATATAACCGAATATGAAGATGGAATTCAATTTTTGGAATCAAATCGTTTGCAAGAGAATGGCATGCATTTCCTTATTTTAGATGGAATTATGCCAGTGATGGATGGTCTAGAACTTTTGCAAATTGTTAAAAAGACTGCTTATCAGCATAATGCTCATATTCTCATGTTAACTGGTAGAAAGAGTGAACATGATATTGCAGAAGCATTAAGGCTAGGGGCAGATGATTATGTAACCAAACCATTCAGCATGAAAGAGCTACAAGCTAGAATTATAAGGTTAATAACGAGGATGATTTAATTTGGAACAAGAGATAAAGATTTTACAAATTGTTAGTATCATTCTAGTTGTCCTTTTAGTATGTTTATTAGTCTATTTAATTATAAGGAAAACGGTAGAAAATAGACAAATTAAACGGATAATCAATAGGAAAAAGGAGCTGCTAGGACCAATTTTTGAGCATCTTAGGGATGGTAAGGGCGTACCTAAGAATTTAATGCAAACACAAATAGATAAACATGCATTAGAACAAGTGCTCACTGATTTCTCTGAAAGAATTGAAGGAGAACAGGAGGAGCAGCGACTTCATGAACTAGCTGTTTTCTATTTGAGAGATAGCTATGTGAAAGAAATGAAGGCGAGGAATTGGAGTAAACGTATGAATGTCCTTTATAAAATTGAGGATTTTGATATGTGTGAAATGGAAAGGTATGTCATTAACCGTTTACAAAATAGGAATTGTACAAGAGATGAAAAAATCCAGATTTATCGTATTTTAGCAGCTTTTCAATATGAAAAAATTTGGTCGCTAATTAATGCAGATATGGAGCTTTCAGAGAAAAATTACCGTAGTATATTGCTCCGATTAAAGTCAGAGATGTTTGAAGAGTTTATTCGGCCTTTTTATTATTGTAGAGAGGATTTGCAATTAGCTATTTTAGATGCAATAAGTATGAATAAGAAAGTAGAGTATCTCGTATTTTTGGAATCTGTATTTGAGAAATACGATGGAGAGATAAAATTAAGAGCTTTGAAGGCTATTTCTTCGATTGGTTATGTGAGAAATATAGAAGATTATCTTTTTTTAGCCAAGTCGAAAGTATGGGAGAAGCGAATGATGATAGCCAAACTATTAGGCTCTAGTGAAGATAAATATATTCCTTTATTAATAATACTTCTACACGATTCGTCTTGGTGGGTTCGATCTCAGGCAGCAGAATCCATTATGCGCTTTAAAAAAGGGAGATTTATTTTATTAGAAATTGAAAAGCACTCCAAAGATAAATTTGCACAGGATATGGCCAGGGAATGGTTAAATAAAGGAGTGAATTAGATGGTATATCATTGGTGGTCAACTGCCGTTCAAATCTTTGCTTCGTTTATTTCTATTTATATGGTGATCATTATTTTGTTTTATTCCATTATTCTTATTATTTCCATGCTTCAATTGCGGAAAGAGTATAAATTGAATCGGGAGGAAATCTTTGATGATGTTTCAAATGAATGGTATACCAAACCAGTATCGATTATTGTGCCGGCATATAATGAGGAGGCTGGAATCATACCAAGTGTACGCTCCCTATTAAGTGTTAATTATCCTCAATTTGAAATTATTGTTGTTAATGATGGATCGAAGGACCAGACGTTGAAAAAGATGATTGAGCAGTATGAAATGGTTAAAATAGAAAAGGTTATTAGGAAGCAGATAGCAACTAAGTCTGTGAAAGGTATTTATCAATCTAAATTGTTACCGAAATTATTTTTGATTGATAAAGAAAATGGAGGAAAAGCAGATGCTTTAAATGTGGGATTGAATTTCTCTCATTATCCTTATATCTGTTCCTTAGATGGTGATTCGGTGTTAGAGAGAGATGCTTTCTTAAAGGTGATGAAGCCTATTATGGATAGCAATGAAGAGGTTATCGCATCTAGTGGAAGTATCCGTATTGCAAATGGATGTACGATCAAGAATGGACAAGTACTGAATATAGGATTGTCTCATAACCCTCTTGTTATCTTACAAATAATAGAATATTTGCGAGCATTTCTCATGGGGAGAATTGGTTTAAGCAGACATAATTTATTATTAATTATTTCAGGCGCTTTTGGTGTCTTTTCGAAAAACTGGGTTATGAAAGCAGGAGGGTATCAAACAAATACGGTTGGAGAGGACATGGAGCTTGTTATTCGACTCCATCGATTAATTAAGGAATCAAAAGAAAGAAAGAAAATCGTTTATGTTCCTGATCCAGTTTGTTGGACAGAGGTACCAGAAGAAATGAAGTTTTTAAGAAGACAACGAAGAAGATGGCAACGAGGTCTATTTGAAAGTCTCTGGAGCCATCGAAAGTTAATGTTAAATCCCAAATACGGCAATATTGGCTTAATCTCTTTTCCTTATTTTTGGATTATTGAATTTCTGGGACCTATTGTAGAATTATTGGGATACATATATACCATTATTGCCTTATTTTTTGGAGGAATCTATTTAGAATTTGCTATCTTAATTTTTTTACTATCCTGTATTTATGGATCGATTTTTTCAATGGCTGCCGTGTTATTAGAAGAATGGAGCTTGCGGAAATATCCGAACGTTTCTCATATTATTTATTTATTCTTCTTTTCGCTAACAGAAACGCTTTGGTATCGTCCATTAACGGTTTTTTGGCGATGTGAGGGGATATGGCAATTAATTAGCGGAGACAAAAGTTGGGGAGACATGAAGCGTAAAGGAGTATCCAAATGAAATCGAATAAAACGATTGTTTTCTTTTTACTCATTATCCTTTTTATAGGAATTATAACAAGTCCTTTTTGGATTTGGAAATTAAAGAATACTAAGGAATTAAATGTACTAATTATGGATAAAACCGTTCCTGATTCGTCCTATCGTGAGCATGAAGGGCTAGTATGGGTCTTAAACAATCAAAAGTTTGTAAAAAGCACAGATGATTCCTATATAAAGCAAAAGGATTATGTTGGGTTTAAACCAGATGCAAATAAAAATATCCGGGTGACAAACTTACCAAAGGATTTATCAAAATATGATGTAATCTATCTTACCGACCAATATGGTGTTTATGAAGAAGAATATTATGGAACGAATAGTCTTGGAAAGAGATCAGAACAAATTTATGGTGGACTAGAATTAGAAGACATCACCAAAGTGGAGGATGCGTTATTTGAGCATCAGAATAAAACGCTGATTGCTGAATTTAACACTTTTGCTAGTCCAACTAGTGATGAAGCACGTGAAAAAATTACGAATCTACTACATGTTTCATGGAGTGGTTGGATAGGAAGGTATTTTTCTGATATGGATAGTACCGAAGTTCCTATCTGGGTTAAAGAGAATTATGAGAGTATTTATAAAGAGAAATGGACATTCAAAGGGTTTGGAATGGTGTTAATTAACAAAGATGATCATGTAGTTGTATTATCAGGAGATGAGCTTGTTCGTGGGAAGGTACAATTTTCCACTACGGATAGAGGCGAGAAGATATTTGATGAGTCCATCACTTCAGAATATGGCTATTGGTTTGATATTGTGGAAGCGAAGGAAACGAATGATGTTCTAGCTTCCTATACACTTCCAGTAAGTAAAAAAGGAAAAGCAATCTTAAATGAATATAGTTTGCCTAGTCAGTTTCCAGCGATTATTCAAAATAGTAATCAACAATATACATCTTATTATTTTGCCGGTGATTATGCAGATGAAGCAGAAGTGCCTGCAATTTATGAAACAGTAGGGTTTGATTATTGGAAAAGATATGTTACATACCGTAATTCGTTTTATTGGAATAGTTATGTACCTATTATGAAACATATTTTAAATGATGGGTTACATGTTGATAATAAGGAAAAGTCTATGGTAGAAACTACTACTATAAATAATATAGAAGTGAATACGAAAACGGATGATACGTATGTCCAAGTATTAAAGGATAATAAATGGACGAATTTTCTTGTTAAAGGCGTTAATATGGGAATCTCTAAGCCTGGAGCTTTTCCCGGAGAGACTGCAATAACAAAGGATGAATATTTACGATGGTTTAAAGATATTGGTGCCATGCATGCAAATACAATTAGGGTTTATACATTGCATCCACCCGAATTTTATCAAGCATTGTATGAATATAATCAATTGGCAGAAGAACCTTTATATCTCTTTCATGGTGCATGGATAAATGAAGAACTACTTATCGAGAAACAGAATGCATATGCAAAAGAAGTGCAGAATGATTTTAATCGGGAATTGACGAATATGATTGATATTATTCATGGAAATGCTTCGATACCAGAAAGCCCTGGACATGCCTCAGGTGAATATACGTATGATGTATCTAAATATGTATTAGGGTTTATGCTTGGGATTGAGTGGGATCCAGAAGTTGTGAAGAATACGAATGAACAAAATAAAGAAGTAACTAACTATAACGGAACGTACTTTAAAACAAACGATGCTTCTCCTTTTGAGAGCTGGCTTGCTTTAAAGATGGATGAAACTGCAAAATATGAGGCAGATAAATATGGTTGGCAACATACAATGAGCTTTACTAATTGGGTCACAACTGATTTGCTTGAACATCCTTATGAACCAGATTCACAAGAAGATATGTCTGTAGTGGATCCAAATCATATTGACGCAACACAGAACTTTCAGGCGGGGTTAATGGCTTCTTATCATGTATATCCGTATTACCCGGATTTCTTAAATTATGAGCCAAAGTACCAAAGCTATATTAATAACGAAGGAAAGCAAAGTAATTATGGCGCGTATTTAGAGGATTTAAGAGAGGCACATGATATGCCGGTATTAATTGCTGAATTTGGTGTACCATCTTCTAGAGGAAAAACCCATGATAATATTAATGGGATGAATCAAGGAGCTCTTACCGAACAGGAACAAGGAACATTTGATAAAGAAATGTTTCAAATGATTGTAGACGAAGATTATGCTGGTGGATTAGTTTTTACATGGCAAGATGAATGGTTTAAGCGAACGTGGAATACGATGGAATACGATAATCCTGATAGAAGACCATTTTGGTCCAATCTTCAAACAAATGAGCAGCATTTTGGGTTATTGAGTTTTGATCCAGGTAAATACGAGCCGTCCATTTATATAGATGGCAATCTAAAGGATTGGGAGAAGTTACAAGTTCCGCCGTTATATTCAGCTATATCTGGTGACAGTGGAATGCAATCTATCTATGTAAATAGTGACGAACAACAATTAAATATACGAATTGACTATGATCAGCCGATAGATTTACAAAAAGATACTACTTATCTCCTTCTTAATACGATAGAGAATCAGGGACAAAAAACGATACCACTAAAAAACCAAGCGGTTACAACAGATTTTGGTGTAGACTTTTTGATCAAAATTGCCAATGAGGAAAATTCAGAAATAGTAGTAGACAGTTATTATGATTCTTTCCATTATCAATATGGATCTATCTTACATATGGTGAAGGAAGAATCTTATGCAAATAAAAAGAATAATGGAGTTTTTCATCCTATACGCTTAACCTTAAATAAGGAATTAAAGATTCCAGGAGCTACCATTCCATTTCATTCTTATGTGACAGGACAACTTCTTTTTGGAAATGGAAATCCAACTAGTAAAGATTATAATAGCTTAACGGATATCAGTGTAAGTGAAGATAGAAAAACAGTTGAAATTCGTATACCTTGGGCATTATTGAATATAAAAGACCCTAGTCAGAAAGAAGCTATGGCCGACTTCTGGAAAAAAGGTTTAGAGGGTAGCGAGTATATCAAAGGGATTCAAATAGCTGCTGTATTGGAAAAAGAGAATGAATTAGTTTCTTCCTTACCAGCGATTTCAAAAGATGATGCGATATCATCTGATTCTTCTAAATGGTATACATGGGACGAATGGGAGGAACCAGTTTATCATGAACGTTTAAAAGCCTCTTATTATATTTTGCAGGATGCTTTTTCAGCAATAAATTGATTGGAACGGATTTACTAAAACATTAGATGGGTATTAAAGTTTATTTAAGTAAGAATATATTTAGGCAAGTTTGTTGCTTTGAAGTGCTTTTTAAGTCTTCTATTTCATATTTGGTGATTATTTCTTACGATAGGTCAGAGGGAAATGCAAAAGGAGAGGCATATATATGCTTCTCCTTTTGCATTTCCCTTTATTTGTCTAGCCTGAAATCCTTTTTCTCGATAATAGAGTCGTAAAAATACCTACACAGAAAATGGTCATAAAGGAAGCGGCAAGAGTAGGGATCCCAACAATCTTATAACCACATAATAAAACAACACCGTCTATTAGAAAGATAATGATTCCGACCTGAATGGATAGAATATTTGATAGAACTTGGGCAAGAAGATCTGTTCCCCCAGTGCTTGTCTCAAAACGAAGCATAAGCCCAATTCCTGCCCCAATAACTACACCTCCAAGAATAGCGCTTAATAAATAGTTCAGTGAAAATGCTTCTCGTAAAAAAGAAAGCATATCAATGGATAAAGAAGAAATTAGAAATCCCATAATTCCATAGAAAAAGTATTTCTTATTATAAAACCAAACGAGTATATATAAGGGAATACTTAAAAGAATCATCGAAAAACCTGTTGGAATCTCGTAGTGGTAATGAAGGATAAGTCCGATTCCGATAATGCCTCCATCTAGCAGATGATGAGGCACTAAAAACCCATTAACCCCAATGCCTATTAGTAAGCTTCCGACAAAAATGGCAGCGATTTTTTCCATCAACAGTCATCATCCTAACTTTACCTTGTCCATTTAATTAATACCTATGTGAAAAAGAACAAAAATAGAAGAGTTTAGGAGGAAGGGAGAAAAATAATTTAATAAGAGAGTCTACTCTTCTGAAGAATAGTTTGAATAGACAGAAAAATAGGTTGTCAGATAGGAAGAATAGCAATAAACTTAAATATAAAAGAAAAACCAGGGGATGAAGGCATGTACAATCAATTGGCATCTTTAAAGATGGAACAACAGGTTGAATTTTTAACCAAACGACTTATTCAAATGGAAAGCTATAATGGAACTGCTGGAGAACTAGATAAAGCTAACTATTTATTGGAGATAATCGGTTCCTTTCCTTATTTTCAAGCCCATCCTGATCACGTTTGGAAACAGACTTTGGATGGAGATAAACGGATAAATGTATGGGCTTTTTTGCAGGGGAATACGAATAAAAAGGAAACGGTAATTTACCATGCCCATGTAGATACTGTAGGAATAGAAGATTATGGAAACCTAAAGGGGATTGCTCATGATCCAGATAAGCTAATGGAATTTTTTCAAAGCTATGAAGGCGATGAGGAGGCAAGAAATGATGCGTTAAGGGGAGATTGGATGTTTGGTAGAGGTTCTCTAGATATGCAAAGTGGAATAAGCATTCATCTAGTGAATCTTCTCTATTACATGCATCATCGAGAAAAGTTAGAAGGAAATATTCTAATCTTATTTAATGTGGATGAGGAGAACCAACATGTTGGCATAAGAGGGGCTTTAAATGAACTCGTACGCCTTCAACAAGATAGAGGATTAACCTATAAAGCTGCTATTAATAATGATTTTATTTCCCCGTTATATAATGGAGATGAAGCGAAATATGTATATTGTGGGGGAGCAGGAAAGCTATTGCCATGTTTTTCTATTATAGGAAGAGAAGCACATGTGGGCGAAAGTCTGCTTGGGATAGATCCAACATTGATTGCTTCAGAGATTAATAGAAGCATCAATCAAAATTTTTCTCTCGCCGAAAAGCTGGATAATGAATTAGTACTTCCACCTAGTTGTTTATTTATGAAAGAAAATAAGCAAAGCTATGATGTCCAAACGCCTGTTAGTATCAGAATGTATTTTAACTATTTTATTTATAAAAAAACACCAAGTGATGTATTAGCTTCTTTAAAAAAGATTGCCCAAGCTGCGTGTACAAAGATAGAGAACGAATTAGCAGCTAACTATTTGGCATTTCGTAAAGCGAATATGCTTCCGGAACGATCGATAAATTGGAAAACAGATGTTATGACTATGCAAGAATATATGGACTATTTAACAGCGAGTGGAAAAGAACCAGAAAAGCTATTGAATAGCTTACTAGCAAGGTTGCCGGAAGATTTAGATGATCGATTAAAAGCATTTGAACTTGTGGAAGCCTTACAGCAATTAGATCCAGAAAAGAAGCCTCGGGTTATTATCTTTTTTGCTACACCATTTTTACCATCTAATACTTTACAAGAGGATGATAAATCCGTTTATTTAAAAGAAGCACTGCAAGAAGTATTACAAGAGGCGGAGGAGGAATATAAGGAGGCATTTCCGTTAAGAGGGTATTTCCCTTATTTATGTGATGGAAGCTTCTTAGCATTTCATGGGGATCAAGCTGAAATTGAAGCAGTTGAGGCAAATTTTCCTGGAATGAACGCGTTATTTCCGCTTGATCTTGAAAAAATGAGTAGTTTAAATATTCCTGCTCTAAATATTGGTGTCTATGGGAAAGGGGGGCATAAATGGACGGAAAGAGTATATAAACCCTATACTTTTCAAACATTGCCATTGCTTATAAGAAAGGTTACAGAGCGATTGCTCTCGCTATAAAATAAAAAACATCTTTACGCGATTTGGTAAAGATGTTTTTTATTTCGTCTATTTAAAAAAAGAAATGAAGAATGTAGTAACAAATTGCAGCGATACTAGCTGAAATTGGTAGGGTAATTACCCAAGTTATAAGCATTCTTTGCGCTGTTCCCCATTTAACTCCTTTTAAGCGATGAGATGAACCAACACCAAGGATTGAAGAAGAAATAACGTGGGTTGTACTTACTGGCAAGTGGATTAAAGTTGATCCGAAAATGATCATTGCACCTGTTAAATCAGCTGCAACGCCATTTACTGGACGGATTTTCATAATATTTCCACCAACTGTTTTAATAATTCTCCATCCTCCAACAGATGTTCCAAGTCCCATTGCAGTTGCGCAAGCAAATTGTACCCAAAATGGAACTTCATCAGTTGTAGCATAATTATTAGCTAATAATGCCATTGTAATAATCCCCATTGCTTTTTGAGCATCATTTGTACCATGTGTATAAGACTGCAATGCTGCTGTGAAAATTTGAAAATAACGGAAACGTCTATTTGTTTTTGTTAAGTTTAAATCTCTAAAGAAAAATTTAAAGATAGAATAAACGATATATCCAACGATAAATGCAATAATTGGTGAAAGAATCAATGCTTCAATAATCTTAATAAATCCAGTGTAATTAAGGGATGAAAATCCTGAAGAAGCAATAGCAGCTCCAGCGATTGATCCGATAATTGCATGGGAAGAACTACTTGGTATTCCAAAATACCAAGTAACTAAATTCCAGATAATAGCAGCAATTAATGCGGCAAGGATAACGAGTGAACCGTTAGTTAACTCAAATGGATTTACAATCCCTTTTGTAATTGTTTTCGCAACACCAGTAAATGTCATAGCACCAATAAAGTTCATACACGCTGCCATAATAATGGCATGCTTCGGTTTTAATGCCTTTGTTGACACTGCAGTTGCAATTGAATTGGCTGTATCATGAAAGCCGTTGATGAAATCAAATGCTAATGCAAAGACAACGATTAATATAGTAAGTATTAATAATGTATTCATTGGAAAAAGGCTCCTTATGCGTTCTTCATAATAATACTTTCAAGTGTGTTTGCAACACTTTGACAGTAGTCGGCAATATCCTCAAGATTTTCGTATACTTCTTTATATTGGATAATGCGAATAGGATCTTTTTCTACGGAGAATAAGTTTTTAATAGATTGTCGTAAAATACCATCGCATTTTGATTCATGGTCTTTAATTCTAATAGCGTATTCTCTAATTTTAGGTAATTTTTTTGTTGTAAGTAGATCCACAGCTTTGTCAATTTCGACTGCGCAATTTTTGATTTCTTCCACAAAGCGAAGCATATATTCATCTGCACTAATAATATTGTACATTTCAAATAGTGCTGCAGTATGCTCTAGACCATCTAATACATCATCCATACTCATTGTAAGAGCAAGAATGTCTTCTCTTTCAATCGGTGTAATAAAGGCTTTATTTAATTCAGTGATTACTTCATGAACATATGTATCACCTTTTGTTTCGATTTCTTTCATTGTTTCAGAAAAAGTTTTTAAATCGCTAACATTTGTCAATTTATAGTCAGCAAAAAAGTCTGCTCCTTCTTTCAGATTTGAAGCGATATTTTTTAACATAACAGCAAACTTATCTTGTTTTTTAAAAACCATTGCGGTTACCTCCATTAATATATAACAAATTATGACTAAGCCTTACATATTGTATAGGAAAGTTGTCGAATAGCCTAGTATTTTTAAACGAAATTTACAAAATCTTAATATTTGATTTACAAAACTTTAAAAATAAACACATTACTTTTTTACAAAATTTGCATTCGCTTAATATTTTTCCTCCTTTGAGAGGGCTAATTGCTTGTTTTTTGCCCCTTTATCTACAAAGTGTCCAATTTAATGTTCCAGAATATAGTAATAGCATAATGTCCAAAGAAAGGAGGAAGAACATTGCTAATGGATGACACTATTCTTATTCGAAAAACATTAGAGAAGGAATTAGTGTATGTAAGGGAAACGGAAAAAGATCCCACTAATAGTCCCTATATATTACAATGGTCATTACAGGAACATAAAAGGGCGCTCACAGATAATCCTAATATCTTGCATTTACTTGTTCTTGAAAAAGCATCAAATAAACCAGTTGGTTATGTGCTTATAAATGGCCTTGAAGATGAACATGATAGCATCGAAATAAAAAGAATTGCTTTTTCTGAAAAAGGAAAAGGTTATGGAAGAAAAATGCTACAGTTAATAAAAAAATGGGCTTTTACCGAAAAGAAAGCAAATCGGCTATGGCTGGAGGTAATTGACAAAAATTATCGCGCAATGTCCCTTTATCAAACAGAAGGATTTAAGATAGAGGGTTTACAGCGAGATGCGATAAAAATAAATAATAGCTATCAATCCATATATATAATGTCCATGTTAAGTAGGGAATATAAGTGAATAGCCGAGTATTTAATCAATAAATGGATCTAATAGAAACAAAGAAAGGGTGGAAAAGTGGAGAAAAAAGTAGTTTTAATAACAGGAGCAAACAGTGGATTTGGCCAATTGATGGCATTAGAATTTGCAAAAGCAGATTATACAGTTTTAGCATCGATGAGAGATCGGAATAAAAGGAGACAATTAATCGATACAGCAACAAAAATGGGGGTAATATCTAATATTGAAACCATCTCCTTGGATATTACTTCTACCCAGTCTGTTGAAAACTTAAAAATAAAGTTGCAGGAAGTTGGACAAGTTGATTTGTTAATCAATAATGCTGGCTATGCAGGTGCAGGTTTTTCTGAGGAAATTCCAATCGAAGAATACCAGCTGCAAATGGACACGAATTTTCTTGGGGCGATTCGAGTAACACAATGTGTTCTTCCATTTATGAGGAAACAAGGGAAAGGAATGATTATGAATATAAGTAGTATAAGTGGAGAAATTGGATTTCCTGGCTTATCACCATATGTTTCCTCCAAGTTTGCGTTAGAGGGTTGGAGCGAAGCTTTAAGATTAGAACTAGCTCCTTTTTCTATTCCAGTAATCCTTGTTGAACCTGGTTCTTTTCAAACAAATATTTGGACAACAGGGAAAAAAGTATCCGTAAAATCTACCTTGCCAGAATCTCCTTATTTTTCCTATATGAATCAGTTAAATGCATATTTACAAAAAAATAGAAAAAACGATGGGGATCCAATCGATGTCGCTAAAAAGGTAGTAGCCATTGCTCGAAAAAAGCATCCACGATTACGATATATAGTTGGGAAAGGAACGAAAACAACCATCGTATTAAAGCATATTATGCCATGGAAATGTTGGGAGAAAATCGGCTACTTCCTAATATATTTTTACTTTAAGATAAATAGAACGATTTTCTC
>NZ_DALZDK010000030.1:0-5654 GCF_031978665.1 Niallia sp.
TATGGTATCATAGGCTTTTTATAAAATGTCCTTTACAAAGGGTACACTTTAGTTTACTCTCAAGCTTTTTTTATTGTTACTTACTTGTCTTCTTCCTATGTACTTGCATTCCCCTACCTAAAAAGGTGAGGCATAATCCCTGATTGATTCTGCTTATTGAACTTGTGTACCTTCCAAATCAATCTGTACATTTTTTTGCGGAGCAAATGTAGAAATAGCATGCTTGTAAACTAATTGTTGTTTACCTTCAGATTCAAATAATACAGTGAAATTATCAAAGCCTTTTATAAACCCACGTATTTGGAATCCATTTAATAAGAATACCGTTACGTTTGTGCCATCTTTACGTAATTGATTTAAAAATTGATCTTGAATATTAACTGATTGCTTCATGAAAATCCTCCTCTTTTCTCTCTACTATTATGTATTCGATTTTATTTTTAGCATTCCTTCTAAATAAGACGAAATTTCCTGTATTTTTTTTGTTATGTCATGTGTTTTGACACTTTCTGTCATATCAAACCACTCTACATTCATTTTATTACGGAACCAAGTTAATTGTCGCTTTGCATATCTCCTTGAATTCTGCTTTAACTCTTCAACCGATTCATCCAAGCTTAGCAAACCATCGAAATACTTGTAGATTTCCTTATAGCCTATAGCTTGAATGGACTGACAGTCTCTTATGCCCTTTTCATAAAAGTGCTGGACTTCCTCTAATAATCCGATTTCAAGCATTTGATCCACGCGTTTATTGATTCGCTCATAAAGAACACTTCTTTCCATCGTTAAGCCAATTAATGCCGCATCATAGAGTGACTCCTGCTTCTGCTCTTTTTGAATGTCAGACATTTTTCTGCCAGTTACATGAAACACCTCTAACGCTCTAATCACACGCCTGACATTATGGTGGTGGATTACAGCTGCAGCTTCCGGATCTACTTCCTTCAGCATGTTATGAATGGTTAAGCTTCCTTCTGCTTGCGCCATTTCTTCTAGTTTCGTCCGGAATTCTGGGTCTGATGCCGTTTCTTGAAACTGATAATCGTATAAAACCGCTTGAATATATAAACCAGTGCCGCCAACTATAAATGGCAATTTTCCTCTTGAAGTGATTTCCGTAATTTTCCTGCGAACAAGCTCCTGAAACTGCGCCACAGAAAAACTTTCATCTGGCTCAACAATATCAATTAAATGATGGGGAATCCCTTGCATTTCTTCCTGCGATATTTTTGCTGTTGCAATATCCATCCCTTTATAAATCTGCATGGAATCTCCACTAATAATTTCCCCGTCGAATTTTTTCGCCAGTTCAATACTTAGATTTGTCTTCCCAACAGCAGTAGGTCCGATTAGTACAACGACTTTTTCCTTTATTGTCAAATGATTCAACTGCCTTTTGCTAACATTTAGCATATACAAATATAAGCTATTATCATTATTTTAACACATTCCTCCGTGCAGTTTAACCTGTAAGCATTATTACCCAATCTTTATGAAATATACAAATTATTAATAATTGCTATTAATTTTTTTCTTCCCTGCTGAGTAGATAGTAATAATATAAGTATCCTTTTGAACAATCGGCTTTAATTCCTCACTGTGCAGAAACTGGTCCATAGAGCGTTTAATTGCACGAGCTACCTCTTCCTTGTTTTTATCTTCCGTTAGAAAATAAGTATAAACATCAATCGACACATTTTTCTTATTGGCATCGATTGTTATTCTTTCTATATTATATTCTTTGCCTAATAAAAATCCCTCATTGAAATAAGGAGCTAGTTTTAACCATCTTTCTTGTCGATCGAATCTTTCTTTATCATAATAGGATACACTCATATGCGCTTTATGGTTATATTTTTTTAAAATTCCCTTGACCCTTGTAAGTAGAGATTTCTCTGTTACGAGTTCGATATCCTTTGGAAGGAATACAATCCATTCGATCACATTTCCTTGATCTGAATAGTCACCAGGTCTAAGTTTTATATTTTTCTCATTTGCTTCCAAATATGCTGAAAAAGCCGCTTCATCCTTTCCAAATGCTTTTGTGACATAATCTAATTGGACAGTATATGCAACTCCTTTTTCATTCAACATTTGATTTACAAAGCGGATTATCTCCGATTTCTTCCGATAAAGCTCTTCTTTCCCCACGATAATAAAAACTTCTTCTTCCTCAAAATGTACAAAGACGGAAAAATCATCTTTTTGAAATGCTTCTTCTAATTTTGTTTCTAAAAATTCTTCCAATGTACTTCCCTTATAAATAGTTAATAAATCAGGACCTTGCCTTGCTTGTGTCTTTTCTATTATTCCACTATTCATTGCACCGCCAACGATAAGAAGATGTAAAATAATAAAAGAATAGAGAACAGTCTTTTTTGCATTAATCAAACTCCCCTTATTATAATCATCTAGGAATAAAGGGAGCTCCATTCTCTTTCCTTTCTCCTGGAGTCTGTCTACAAATGTATGAATCGTTATACCTTTTTTTAGTAACAGCTGAAGAAATGAATATAGTCTTCTTCTAATCTCTCTTATCGATTTTCCAACGATTCTAGCAATCTTCTTTATATCCAGTTGAAAATAGAAACGTAACAGAAGGATAGCTTGATCGAGTACATTGATTGAGTTAAAGGAATATTCCGAAAATAACCGATGAGTGACCTCCCTACTTTTTTCTACCCTCAACTGTTTTAATATATAGCGGAACCCTCTTTCCATTACATAAGGTGCATAAAACTTAGTCGAAGGCTTTATTAAAAAGGCATTCACGATTTCAAGTGATGTTTTCCTATCGCTTATTAAAAAGTCAGTAAATAAGATCCAATCTTTTACTAGATTGCTTTGGACTAATTTTAACCTGTTCAATAAAACCTCCTCCTTAAATAAAAAATCAAGTCTCTAAATGAATCTCATTTCCATCTTTCCCATATACTTTTATTATATAAGGAACTTGATTAAGGAGATTTTGAATATCTTCATGTTGTAAAAAAATACGCAGGGATCTTTTCAATTCTTTTATTAGCTCTTCTTTTTTGGCAACTTGTTCATCTGTTGAGAGAGATAATTCGGTATAAACATTGAATTCCAAAACACCATCTACATATGTAGGATACATATCATACACATTATAGTTATTTTCGCTGTAGATGTATGCCTCTGCTAAGGCAGGATAGATGTTCCAAATAGCTTTTTCCATTTCTACGACATCTGCTTCGACCTTCCCTATCGAAAAATCCCATTCTAAATCATACTTGTTTATGATGTTTTTGATTTCATTTTTTAAATTCTGTTCTTCTTCTTCGGAAATAGAATCAGATAAAAGTATTTCCGTTGATTCGCCAGATTCTTCACTAATAAAGTTTTGCATATAATAATAAGGACTTCCGGAGACTAATTGGAATATCTCTTGCTGCATTTCTATCACTCTCTTCGCTGCTTTTTGTTCCTCTGTTTGTTCTACTTCTACAACTTGATTAATCACTTCATATTTAATCTCATAATGCAGGTCTCTTTCCTTTAAATATGCTTCAATTAACTCTGTTACCTCTTTCTTATTATCTAGACTCTCCGGTGTATAAAATTGGACGATTAGCGTGTTAGTTGCATCTTCAGGATAGGCATAGATATCTAGAAACCCTTTTTCTTGAATCTCCTTATCCAGCTGAAATACTCCACCTTCCTTATAATATTTATAGACATCCGGACCTAAACTAACCCTTGTCTTCCCAAGCGTTTCTTGATTAATAGACCCTCCAGCAAGCAAAATCAATAAAGTAACTATAATAACTGATGTCTTTCGCCTACTTTTTGTTTTTTTATCTGTGTGTTGATTTTTCTTCTCGATAACTAGGTTTAATAGCAAAGTACTTTTTGTAAGTTGTACCTCTTTCTTAATAACATCCTCTAGATAATCAATGGATACTACTTTGCCATTATTTGACCAGATAATAAGGGCTGAATAAATAATTTATTTAACTTTTCTTTCTGAAGTCAGTAATACTTGTGCAATTTTTTTATAGGAAAAACCGTATACATACTTTAACAGAAAAGCTATGCGAGCTGGCTCATCAAGTAAACCTAGTCGACTTAAAAGTATGCTAGTGTCGATGGATGTGTAGATTATGTCATTGTTCCGATAATATTTTGTATATTCCTTGATTAATTGTTTTAAAAAATGGCGATCAAATGAAACAAAGAATAACTTATCCTTTACTTGAACCATTGTCCTTTCTAGTAATCGTTCCGTTACAACTTTGTCTCCAGTTAATAAAAAAGCTAGTACATACCATTCCTCTATATATTCCTGTATATTTCTTTGCCTCTTCCATTGTTTACCGCGTATTTTCAAGGCTCGTTCCGCCTTTCTCGTAAGTCTCCATATATTATCTTTATTTTATAGGAAGATAGAATGATTGTCATTAATACTTAATTGAATATTCTGTTTTTCAAACAACAAAAAAACTGCTCCGCATATTTTACAGAACAGTTTGCTACTATGTTTCTATGACAATCTCAACATTCTATCCAACGCCAATTTCGCATTCGAGGCAATTGGCTCATCGACAATAATCCTGTTACTTTCAAAATCCTCTTCGATTGATTCTAAGCACCAAACAAAATGAGGTAAGTCGATACGATTCATGGTTAAACAAGCACACATATATGGATTAAGAGAGATAATCTCTTTATCTGGGTGATCCTTGATAATCCGATTGACTAAGTTCATTTCCGTGCCAATGGCAAAAGCACTTCCAGGTTCCGCATTTTTAATTACATCAATAATATAATTTGTCGAACCAGCTAAATCAGATGCTGCTACGACTTCCCTACTACACTCAGGATGAACAATAATTTTCATGTGAGGATACTGTCTTCTTACTTGCTCTACATTTTTCACCGTAAAGTTCTCATGAACAGAGCAATGACCTTTCCAAAGGATAACTTTAATTTCTTCCATTGGCCCCTCATAGATAAGTTCATTTTGGATTGGATCCCAAATCGCCATTTTTTCTAAAGGTACACCTAAATTATAGGCTGTATTTCTCCCTAGATGCTGGTCTGGTAAAAATAACAACCTTTCCTTTTGCGTGAAAGCCCAGGAAACCATTTTTTCTGCGTTAGAGGATGTTACGGTCGCTCCCCCATTCTCTCCGACAAATGCTTTAATTGCTGCTGTTGAATTGACATAGGTTAGCGGAATAATCGTGTCACCAAATAATTCCTGTAGCTTTGCCCAGGAGCGATTTGTCTGATAAATGTCGGCCATATCAGCCATAGAGCAGCCTGCTCGCATATCTGGCAAGTAGACTTTCTGGTTCTCTTTCGTTAAAATATCAGCTGTTTCTGCCATGAAATGAACACCGCAGAAGACAATATACTCTGCTTCTGTGTTTTCCGCTGCGACTTGTGCTAGCTTTAAACTATCTCCAGTAGCATCCGAGAATTGAATCACTTCATCTTTTTGATAATGATGCCCTGGTATAAAAAGTTTTTTTCCTAATCGCTGCTTAATACTTGCTACTCTCTCTTCCAGTTCTATACTCGTCATCACTAAGTATTTTTCAGGTATCGTATTTGATGCACGTAATCCCTCTAAAATATTCATTCTCCTATCCCCTCTTGTCCTTTAATGAATACTTACACTTATG
>NZ_DALZDK010000030.1:5664-70197 GCF_031978665.1 Niallia sp.
TATGTCTAAAGCTTTAACCGAATGCGTCAAGAATCCTAAGGAAATATAGTCCACTCCACACTCCCTGTACGAAGCAAGATTTTCTAAAGTGATTCCACCAGATGCCTCTGTAGTCACTGTTTCTGGTACATGTGGAATCCACTCGACGATTTCTTCAGGCTTTCGATTATCAAACATAATAACATCTGCGCCTGCTGCTAATGCTTCAAGCATTTGTTCCTTTGTTTCTGTTTCGACTTCGACCTTTACCATGTGGCCAATGGTCTTTTTGACTGCTTGAACTGCATTGGCAATCGAACCTGCAAATGCAATATGATTATCTTTAATCATCACGGCATCATACAGCCCAAAGCGATGATTATGCCCACCACCAACGGTTACCGCATATTTTTCCAGCATCCGTAATCCTGGCGTTGTTTTTCTCGTATCACAGATTTTTGTATAGCCGCTATTTAATGTTTTTACTGCTTCACTGGTTTTCGTTGCAATCCCACTCATCCTTTGGACAAGGTTTAAAATAACGCGCTCGCCTTTTAATAGCTCTCGAATATTTCCTCTTGCAGTCGCTAATCTTTGACCACTTTCGATAGATTCTCCATCATGGACGAGCATGTTAACCTCAATTGCTGGATTTAATACATGGAAACCTACTTGAATAATCTCTTCTCCACAAAAAATACCATTGTCTTTTGAAAGAAAAACGATTTCTCCTTGCTGTTCCTTTGGAAAAATAGCATCTGTTGTAACATCTCTTTCGCCAATATCTTCAATAAAGAATGCTTCCAGTTGTTTCTGCAATTTTAATTGGTTCATTTGGCTTCTCCTTTGTAAGTTCTCGTTTAAAGCAAATCGTATTCTTTGCCCATTCATCCTTTTCCGCTGGATAATCAGCGCGGAAGTGGCCACCTCTGCTTTCTTTTCTTTCTAATGCTGATTTTGTAATAAGAAAAGCAGTCATCAGCAGAAAATATTTCTCGATCTCATCGATTGATTTATTTTCTAGAGGGAAAGTCATTCGGTCTGATATCCCAAAACTTTCAAGCCACTGCAAGTGCATGCGTAAGTTTATTTCATTGCGAACAATTCCTACATTTTCCATCATTCGTTTTTGAATCTCTTCTTTTTCCGGAAAAATGGAAGGGAATCCACAATCCTCAATCTCTTTTTCTATAATGTAGCTTTTCGCTTCCATGTTGGGCATTCCCTGAAGGAGTTTTGCTAAGGATTTACCCATATACAAACCCTCTAACAAAGAATTACTTGCAAGGCGATTGGCTCCATGAAATCCAGTACATGCTGCTTCACCAATTGCATAAAGATTTTGAACCGACGTTCTTCCATACAGGTCTGTATCAATGCCTCCCATAAGAAAATGGCTGCCTGGAGCAACGGGAAGTAAACCTTTCTGCAAATCAATGCCTTGTTCTTTACACATTTTTGTTATCGAAGGAAATCTATCTGGAAACTTAGCAATCATCGAAATATCTAAATAGACCTTTTCCCCTTTCGATAAATATTGATAAATTGTCTGCGAAACGATATGGCGTGGAGCTAAATCTTTATAAGGATGTACATTTTCCATTATGTACTCTCCAGATGACGATACTAATCTAGCTCCATCTCCTCTAACTGCTTCTGAAATCAGCCCAACTGTTTTTCCGTTTACGTATAATAATGTAGGGTGGAACTGTATAAATTCCATATCACTAATGGATGCTCCAGCTAAATAAGCAAGGGCAATGCCATCTCCCGTAATGGTGGAAGCACTACTTGTATACGTGTATAGCTTTCCACATCCACCTGTTGCGATAACGGTATGAGCACTAAAAAATTTTGTTTTAGTACCATCTGCCAATATTCCTTTTGCTCCAAAACATTGATTAGTATTAGTATTTACCATTAATTCATAGACAAAAACATTTTCGATGATTTCTATGTTGTTCCCCTTATTTTCTGTAAGAAATTCCATCACCTGTTTTCCAGTTGCATCGCCGCCACTGTGGACAATTCTTTTTTCTGAATGAGCTCCTTCCATTCCTAAGGAAAGATTTCCTATTGAGTCCATGTCAAAAGTACATCCCTCTTGCCATAATTCTTTTATTAAACTCGGTGCTGCACTTGTCATTTCTGCAACTACTTCTGGCTTGTTGTGAAATCGTCCGGCTTCAAGTGTATCGAGTGCGTGCTTTCTATAATCATCTGACTCACCCATACTTGCCGCGATTCCACCTTGTGCTAAATAGGAATTGCTTATTTCAACCTTCGACTTTGTGAGAATAATCACATTAAGGTCAGTCGAAAGTTTTTTAGCTAGTTGTAAACTAGCAATTCCACTGCCAATAATCAATACATCTGCATACATTTTCCGCCCTCCTGTTTTACAGGTGTCTTGACACTTATATTTACATAGATTTAAACTTATGACAAGTGTTTTTTTCATTTAATGTTTTTTTAATGAAGCCCGTTGATTTTAGGAAGGGTAATTATTAAAAAATATGCTATTCATCTTCTCCTACTACTAAAATAAAATGGAGGAATTTCTTATGAAATATTTTGATCATGCAGCTACTACTCCTTTAGATGTTGATGCGGCTAATACTTATATGGAGGTAGCTTGTAAATACTTTGGTAATACGAATAGTCTTCATGATATGGGAGATACGGCAGATAAAATCCTTGAGAATTGTCGGGAGGAATGGGGAAGATTATTAAACGTTGATAAAAATGGGATTTATTTTACAAGTGGAGGCACCGAAAGTAATTTTCTTATCATACAAAGCATATTATCGGCATCAAAAAAAGAAGGAAAGCATCTCGTAACATCAGCGGCAGAGCATGCTTCGATTCATAGTATAATGCACATTTTATTGAAAAAAGGCTATGAAATTACTTATCTCCCATTATTGAAGACTGGTGTAATTGATACACAGCTACTAGAAAAATCTATTCGACCTGATACTATTCTCGTTTCGATACAGCATGTTAATTCTGAAATTGGTGCTATCCAACCAATAAAAGAAATCGGTGCTATATGTAAAAAGAATGATGTCCTGTTTCATAGTGATATGGTGCAAAGTATTGGGAAAATAGACGTTAATGAAGTAACCCAATTTGTCGATGCCTTGTCCATTTCGGGTCATAAATTTTATGGACCAAAAGGTGTTGGTGTTGCCTATATTAACCCAAATACGCCATGGATGCCATTATTAGCGAATGGTAGTCATGAAAATGGCTTTCGTTCTGGGACAGTAAATACAGCTGGGATTGCGAGTATGACAGTTGCTGCGCAAAAAGCGTGCTCTATGATTGGGGAAAACTTAAATAAACTTTCTCATCTACGCAGATTATTTAAAGAAAGGATAAATACGGAGTTTGTCGATATTTTTGAATACAAGGAACAATATCCAGGCATTATCGGCTTGCGTGTTAGAGGAATAGAGGGCCAATGGCTTATGCTCGAATGCAATCGTCAGGGATTCGCCATTTCTACAGGAAGTGCCTGTCAGGTCGGAAAGCAGGCTCCTTCTAAAACAATGAAGGCGTTAGGACTAACAGATGGAGAGGCGAAAGAGTTTATTCGGGTTTCGATGGGGAAAGATAACTCGGAAGAAGAAATCATCGAATTGACAAATGTGTTAAATGATTTATCTGTAACATTAGGAGAAAGGAATGCTATATAAGCTTACATTTTGTGACTTCTTTGAAAGCCTTATTCAGTGTATGGAATAAGGCTTCAGATATGCCTTTTACTATATAAACTTTTTACTTTGAACAAACTATAATAATAGATAATCGATACATAGTAATTAGAGTGTTTTCATCATGATATAGTCTATTTGTTCTTCATCACCCATATAAAAAGAATGTTCTCCCGTTTGAACAAATCCATTTTTTTGATAAAAACCGATCGCCTTTTCATTTTTTTCCCATACACCTAACCAGACCTTCCCTTTGGATTCTTTCTTTGCTATTTCAAAAGCTTTATTTATTAAATATTGCCCGAGTCCTAGTTTCTGAAAATTGCTCTTTATATAGATTCTTTCAATTTCAAGTGAATCTTCTCCCATATTTTCAGATTGCGCATCCTTTATATTGACCTTTAAATATCCAGCTAGTCTCTTATTTAAATAGATAAAATAGAATTGAGAAGAAAGATTGGATAATTCCTTTTCTAGTTGTTTAAGGGTAAACGCTTTTTCCAAATAATCCTTCATATTTTCTGGTGAATTTTGATTTTTAAATGTCTCATCAAATGTTTTATAACTTATATCTTGAAGCTTATGTATATCGTTAATCGTACATTTTTTAAAATAAATATCCATTAACTTATTCCCACTCCCTGACTTCAATAATTCCGCTTATTTCCTCTCTTCACATGCTCCCAGTCTTTTTCAATCCCCATGTGTACGATAGAAAATAAAATTAATTATACCTAGTAGATCAATCACCTAATTTAACAATCTACCATGTTATCCATTTCATATTGTTTTCCAGAAGGAAAAGCTTATGTTTTCCCATCCCAAGTGCATTAATCGCTATTAATTTATAATTCTCTTTAAGCTGTTCCGTTATTTCCATAAAGCTAAGGCTAGTGCTTACCATGTAAACAAAAAATAGTTGGTTTCCCTGTTCTCCCCATTCGTTACATGGGTTTTCACATCTTCTACTATTTGGAAATATCATTTCAAGTAATATACCTCCTTTCCAATACATCACTTCACTTATTTTCATATACTGGTAATTGACCTAACATTTCCCATAATCACATAAGGTGACTCACTTCCACTTGGAGTAAATCGATCTTTTATCACTATCCAACCCAAATTTTGATATAAATGACGAGCAACTTTATTGTTTACTTGAGTGGTTAATACAGCCGTTTTATTGTCTACATCATTTAACAATTCATTAAAAAGCGTTTTTCCGTATCCTTTATTTCGATATAAAGGATGCACCGCCAATTCAACGACTTCAAAACAATCTTTCAGCCATGTTTCATATTCTTTTTGATTAAGTGCTTTAGAAAGCAATTCATGATAATATTGTCCAGGTAAGGATTTATAACCATATGCAAAACCTAGCAGTTTCCCTTCCTCTGAAATAATTATGTAACCTCTAAATTTTTCATATGCGATATGTTTTATCAACCGTTCTTTTAGGGACTTATTCCATATTTGTTTATATAGTTCTTCCATTTTATCTATTATTTCTTCATTTTTCTCTATTTGTATTAGCTGTGCCACTTTATTCCCTCCCAATTATCCTATTAAAGCTTCATCTTTAATCCCTCATGTGTTGCTTGAAAGCCTAAGCGTTCATAAAAACGGAGAGCATCTGGTCTTTGTTTATCTGTCGTAAGCTGGATTAAATGGCAGCCACGGTCTTTTGCACGTTTTATTGCCCAGTTAATCAGTTTGGTTCCTACTCCCTTTCCCCTTACGGAAGAGGCAGTCCTAACTCCTTCGATCGTTGCTCTCCATCCACCTTGATGGGTGATGTATGGAGTAAAGGTAATCTGTTGAACACCAACTACTTCATCATCAACACATGCTACTACTAATTCATTATTTGGGTCTTCGGAAATTGCTTTAAATGCCTCTATGTAGCTGTTGGGCAATGGCTGTTCATAACGCTCCCGCTTACTCCCTAAAACATCGTCTGCAAGCATCGCAACAATTTGATCTAAATCCTGTTCATTCGCCATTCTAAACCTTAATTCTTCCAACCAAATCTCCCCTGTCAAAAAACGGATTCATTTTTTACTCATTCTTCATTCTGTACTTATCCCTCTATTTCCTTTAAAACGAAAAGGATTTTTTGAATAACAGATTTAAATTTCTGTTTTTCAAAAATATACTAACTAATAATGTAAATTGAAACTAATTATTCAAAAAATGAAGGAGAGTGTACATGAAGAATTTATTAATCTGCTCCCGCCAAAAAGGTTGGATGAAATATACACCATTTATGATGATAGCTGCGTCTATCGTATTCTTCTTCTATTTTTTAGCTACAATGAATGCTATTTAATCGGATACCTTCCCTTTTCTTGGCTTAGTGAAAATGAGTCAACAAATTATTCAAAAGCAAAAAAATAGACCAAAAACAATATTGGTCTATTTCCCTAACATTTTCCGATATACAATCAGATTAACGGCATTCAATACGATTGTTACAAGAATAAGAACCGTTGCTGCTACCACCACACCGCCAGTAGTATCCATTAGAGCACTCCAATCCTCAATACTAACTAGATGATAGTTATAGAAAATCTGAAAAAGTAGAGCAATCGTACAAGCACTCATGCTGACAAGACCAATAATTAGCCAATTTCCCTGATTCTCCCTTTTGTTTCGCATTAGATTAGCAGCTGGCAATATCCAAGCAATTAATCCAAGCACTAGGCTGCCAATATTAAGTAAACCTATCATTTATAGAGCCTCCTTTGTTATCTATATTAATCTTAAGCCTAAACCATTTATTAAAAGGTAAATATTTCCTAATGATTCGATTTAATTTTAACATAAATTAACAATTATACACAGATAAATATAACCCCTCATCTTGTCAGCATGACTCTATTACAATGAATTTAAGAAATTAGCTTAACCTATTTAAAATCACTTTTCTACTAACCATTCAAACCATCTACCATGTCCGTCTGTTTCTGCAATCGTATTTTGACTCTTCTTACCAGCCAAATAGTAATCTAAATGTAAGAGTCTATCTTGAATATTATTATAAAGATGAAATACATCTCTTTGTACGCCAATAGCTTCTACTGTTTGTAATAGCTGTAGTTTCACGTCTCTTGGCATTTGATTTGCTACATGGGTATGAAAAATGCAAAGGGCATTGTCCTTTGGAATAGTTTCAGCGTACTGAGATAGTAAGCTTACTCCGTCACCATTGATTAATTTTAAGGAATCCTCTTTGCTGTAATTTACCGCTTTTTCAAACAAGAATAATCTCTCTTTATGTTCTGGCCATATTAATGATTTAAGCCACAATTCCTCGTCTTCATCATGCAAATCTATCGTATGTAAATCAAAACCAATTCTTGTCGTAACTGGTGGTGATGATTTAAGAAGGAATGGCATATTATCTCCTTTTATAGAAGCTGTTATCGGAAGTTCAGAATCTATATTTCCATACCACTCCTCTTTACCGTATGAATAGGAATATTTATCCCAATGAAGCTGCAATCCCGCACTGGTGCCTATTTCGATTAGTGCTAGAGGCTTCTTTGCTAGATCATAAATCGTGCAAAATGTAGGATAAAGGTAAGAGCATCTTCTCACCTCATTCGTTTGAACCAGTTTCGTTTTGAGAATCCATTCAATCTCCTTCTGATAATTCAAGCAAAAATCTTTAAAAACAGGAAACAAATCCTTATATGATTTTGGTGCCCCTACTATACTAGGATAATACTCCTTTAGAGGGTGCTCGATTCCCTTTAGTAAGAGATAGTGGATAGAACCAAATAATAAATTAGGGACAGGCTGCCCATCTCTGGCACTTCTAGCGATATTAAGAAGCGTACTATCCTCAGCCAATTGTTTGGACAAATATTCATAGATTAAGCTTGATCCCTTACATTCCTTTTCTGCAAAGGTTAAAAAGGTTTGAGACAGAACTTCATTCGTACTTACCAACTTAATCATCCCCTTATCTCATTCCACTGAATTATGAAATGGAATGAGATTATCTCTTTTATTTCATAATTATAGTCTTCCAATATTCCCACGCTTTTAAATATGCAGCCAAATCATCTGGGTGATGCTTTACACAAGTCCCGATTCTAAGGTATAAACCAATCAAAACTTGTTCGTAAAAATAGGATTTATGTACATTATCAACTACCAAATGACTTGCTGCTGTATCGATTGTTTCCGTTGTCAAGTCATCTGGGGACGAGCAAAAAGCATAAATCAAATCATAAATAGGATCCCCGATTATAGGAGTTGGATCGATTACACCCGTTAACTTTCCATCATTAAAAATGAAATTATGCACGCCACAATCTCCGTGTATTAAAAATGGTTTGCGCTCATTACTAATCTCTATGACTAGGTTATGTATGAAATGATAATCCTCTCTACTTAATCGGGAACCTAACCATTTATTCGCTACTTCAATTTCAGTCTTAAGAAAACTCCGCCAAGAATCTGTTGGTTCGTCTGCCCATCCCCATCCAATATTCTGGTCGATGGGCATATAATTATTTATAAGTTCTTTCACAAGTTCTTGGAGCATTTCCTTTTTATTTTTTCTAGGATAATGAGTAGAACCATTTATATAGGAATATACGATATACCTATTTGAATGCTCAACGAAAAGTAGTTTAGGTAACATGTTTATTTCTTTATATGTATGAAGAAAATTCGACTCAGATTTAGTAATTAGTGGATCATTTGATTTAACAACATATTTACTTCCATCATTATGTAGAAGATACAACTCACTTACGGTACCACCATTTAATTGTTCATAATCTGTTTGTTTGGATTGAATTATTTTATTTTGTATTAGCTCTTTTATTATCTTTTCTATGTCCATGCTTCTCCCTGCTTTGCTTATTACTTTATGAAGGATAAATCAAGTTTCACAGTAAAGCGATGTTTCTACTTTCTGAGTTTTTAGTATATTTTCACGATAAAACAGCTAGATTCCGATAGGAAATTAATAGCTATATGTATCAAATTTCTCTTTATCCCCAAAAAATACATTGACATCAATAAACTTCTCATCGCCACTATAGCCTTCTAATCTTTCCCGATCAGTGTATTGCCAAAATGTCCAGTTTCTATTATCTGACAAAGTTGGTTTTGTAAAAACATCTCGTATCCAAATATCACATTGTGCAAAGCTATTCTTTATATACAATTCATAGACTTCTTTTGTGGTATATAGTATGACACGCTTTCCGTAATGCTTCTCAAGCATTCCCACCATTGTTTGAAGCTCTTCCTGTACCTTGCTCCGTTTCGGTGGATTTTTTTCTTTATCTCCATAGAACTCCACATCAATTACTGGCGGCAATGCTTGTTTTGTGTTTGGCACATTTTGAATGAAGTTCTTAGCCTGGGATTTCCCTTCACTGTCAAAGCTGAAAAAGTGATAGGCACCAATCCGTAAAGTAGTATTTTCTGCTTCATTCCAATTCTCCACAAAATAGTTATCGACAAAATTACTTCCTTCTGTCGCTTTTATGAAGGCAAAGCTTATATCTTGTTTTGGCAATTCGTCCCATTCTATTTCCCCTTGATAGGAGGAAACATCTACCCCTTTTACCGAATAAAGTTTAATACTGATGGCATTTGGAATGATAATGCCTTCAAACCATAACAGTAGTATGAGGAGTAATGCACATACTAGTAAAAGTAATGGGAGTACAATTGATTTTTGTTTATGCTTTTTTACTTCAACGCTTTTATGCATCTTTTCTTTCACACCAATCTGCATGCCTATTCTTTACATAGCCATATATTTTCTTCTATTTAATTTTTTCTCTTTCTATTTAAAATTCATATTATTTTTTGGAATTTCAACTAATATAAAATCACCTAACACATGAATGACGTCCAATATCACAACAATGGAATCGTCTGTTAAATAAGTAAAAACATTCGAACTACCTATTTTATCTGCTTTAAAAAACTATTTAAAAGTTCCTCATTACTTTGCCGATTTCAAATCTTTAATAGGAAAATCAATGCCAATAAAAACGTAGGAAGTAATTCTTGTTACTCCATTAACTGGTTCAAATACATTCCTTATTGTCATTAATGGATCTACGATCTATTTCTTCCCTGTATCTGTTTCAAGAATCCCTTTGTCAAAATCTAGCAATTCGTTTTTGTCACTCGGCTTTTGAATTTCAAAGTCAATTCTTACATAATTTATTGTCGTGTCTTTCATGCTATCCTAATCAACAAGGCCATCGCCTATATAAGCAAATGTATTTATATCTGCATAAACAATCATATTGTTTGGAATGGATTTACTTTTCGTTGGAAAATCAAGCAAATATACTTCTTTTCCTTCATATGATTTATCATCAACTAGAGACATCATATTCTCAGTAAGAGTAACTTTAGAAATCTTCGCATCTGCCCAAGTACCATTGATCCATTCTTTTTGTTCTGCTGACAATTGCTTCCAAACCATTTCTCGGACATCACCCTTTTTTTTAACCTTCTTATCCTGTAATAAAATATCTACCATTCCGTCTAACTGATTCAACCATTCTGTTCTCTTCTCTTTTTCCTTTTCATTCTCAATTTGTTCAGCCACTTCAGCGATTTCCTTTAACTGTTCTTTTATTGCCGATTCTCCTTCTAATGCAGCATAATGTTTAGCATAAGCCTTTGTTGCATAACCTATATGTTTTTCGTATGCTCCCAGGTCACTATAGGGGTCATAGGTCTCAGCATGAATACTATCTTTTGTGCTAACTAACCAACTTTTCATATCCGAAAATTCCAGTTTTTCAATAATGTCATTTCTTTCATCTACAATTCCAAAGTCTTCAGCTATTATTATCAATTGATTTACTGCTCGCTCTAAATTTAAAGTATCTTCTTCTATTTCATTTTGAGCTGCCTGTTGTAAATTTTTCGATAGTTTGCCTATTTCCTCTAATTTATCTACAATTGTTTTTTCTTTTTGAATAGCAGCGAATTGTTTGGAATTGCTCTCAGCATATTCTCCCACCTCTTGTGCATATTTTTTTCCATTTTGATACCACATATCTGGATTTCTCAGCTTCAAATTTAGTTCATATAAAAAACTCGCTAAATTAGGAACCTGTTGATTTTCTTGTTTGCTGATACTAGTAGTTTCATCTTTTTCTTGTACTTTATCGTTGTCTTGCGCTATTTGATTCCGCTGATTATCAAAGTTTCCTGATTGCTTAAATACGTATCCACCGAGAAAAACAATAAAACAAGCAATCGCAACAAAAGATAGTGCTGGTGCAAAGAAAAAACGATTATTCGTTTTTTTATCGTGAATCACAGCTTTATAAAGTCTTTCTTTATCAGCAGTACTCAATTTCCCATGTTTTAAAACAGTCCTATTCATACTCTCTCTTAAAGATTTCAGCTCGTCACTCATTCCCTTCGCCCCTTTCCATTTTCTTTTGAAGCAGCTTCTTTCCTCGTCTTAACCTAGTTTTAATGGTATCAACATTCAAATGGGTTAAGGCTTCGATTTCTTTCATTTTTAATTGCTCATAATAGAATAAAATAATAATTTCGCGATACTTAGTTGGAAGCGCTAATACCTTTTGAGATAATTCGATGTCCTCTAATTTGTTTAGCGCTTGTTCCTCCGTAGAGAATTCGTTGTTCCCTATCCTTTCTTGCATAAAGTCAGTAGGAAAAAACGAGCGATACCATTTACTTTTCAAATAATCCTTGCATTTATTTCTCGTAATCTTATAAAGCCATGTCTTATAGGAGCTGTCTCCTCTAAAACCCTCTATATTTTCATAGCATTTTATAAATACTTCTTGGGTGATATCTTCTGCTGCTGACCAGTTTTTCACATATGTATAAGCTAACCTTTTAATACTCTCCGCATATAGCTCAATAAGTTCTCTTAATAGCTCCTCTTTACTCGGCGGACTTACTTCCATTTTTCCTAATGACATGGCAACTTTAATCCTCTCCTTTATATTGATTAGCCTATAGACGACTCAGCACAATAATATGTTTCGTTTTTTGTAAATTTCAATAATTTTATTTTTTCGTTTTTTTCAATAGTTTCATCTTATACAAAAATCTACCAAGTGTACATCAACCATTAGTGGGTACCCACCAACATAAATTTCCGATTGTCTTATTGAAAAATATTTATAAACTTTTCTCCTTATGCTAAAATATGGTAATACCTATACAGCTAAGGGGGATGTTATGAAAAGTAAATATATTGCGTTATTATTTATACCTCTCTTGTTAAGTTCCTGCTCGAATAAAACAGATGTTTCCAATCAGCTCGAAATAAATGAAAAGGTCTTAACAGATAAAACGAAAGAAATAGAACAACTACAATAAGTGAATAATCACTTATAATTAGGTACCTTCGACAGATATCCAGCATGATGCTGGGTTTGTGAGATTAGCAGATTAAATACATTCTACCTCTTCATACAGGATTAAACTATTTGATTATAAAGGAGTATTTATGAATAAATGGACTAGAACACTAGTGCATACCTCACGGGGGAATTTTGAAATTTTTATAAAAGGGCAAGGGGAACCTCTTTGTGTTGCCCATCATTATTCAGAATTTAATGAGACAGGGGATTATTTTGCAGAATCCTTTGTCCATACGCATAAAGTATTTCTTGTTAATCTACGAGAGGCAGGTAGCTCCGATAAGGCTACGCAACCGTATGAACTAGGTTTATTAGAGTCTATCTTCGACTTAGAAGCAATACGGGAAGCATTGGGAATTAAAAGATGGAGCTTTGCAGGGCATTCCACTGGGGGCATGTTAGGAGTTGTTTATGGGATATATTGCTCTAACAGTTTGAGCAAACTCGTAATAGTTGGGGCTGCTGCAAGAGAATATATGACATTTTCTCCTGAGTGTATATATAACGAAGAACACCCCTCTTTTAAAAAAATGCAAGATTTGATGGAAATCCTAAAACGTTCTGATTTAACAGTAGAAGTAAAAATGGCATTAACGAAAGAACGAACAAAGTTATCCTTATATGCTCCTGATAGGTATGATGAGTATTTTTCCCTACCTATCGAGAAGAAAATATCCTCCATTAGACTGAACTATTTTAGCCAGGAAGTGCAACTATTTGATGTTACTAGGAAGCTCAAACTGATTTCAACTCCAACTTTAATCATTTGTGGAAAATTTGATGTACAGTGCCCTCTACCCTATTCAATAGAAATGAATGAGTGCATCCCTCATTCCAAATTAATGATATTTAATCAAAGCAATCATTATCCATTTCTAGAAGAAGCTACACGATTTAAAGATGAAATAGAAGCTTTTATGGGAGACTGTGCATGCCATTAAAAACTTTAGATATTGATATGATTGCTCGCTCATTACTTACTTCCCTTATTTCCGCTATTTTCGTTAGTATGCTTCAACTTATTGGTTAACCCTATTTTAGTTTTTTGGGAATGCTAATATTCACTTGCATTTTCTTTTGCTTTTATCTAGTTATAGCCTCACCTCTCCAAATTCTCTTAAATCAAAAGCCGAAGAAATTTAGTATTCTCTACCTTGCTATCTATTGTGTTTTTTCTGGGGTAGTAACAGGCATTGTGGCAATATTTTTTGGTATAAAAAATCCTTTCCATTTTTCAGCATTTTATATCCTATTTATTATGTGCACATTCATTTTTTGGATAGTAGATTCAGTTTTACTTCAAAAAAGATGAATCTACTAAAATATGTTTGTGGAATTAGGAGGACAGGATGAAGAACTCATTACAATTAATAGCAGAAGCATCATATTCATTAAACTTTTTGGTTTATATGCAAAATATCTTTCTCAACCAGAATGAAAATAAGGATGATTGGAAATTCCCCTATCTTCCAACAACTTGCAAGTTTCGAAAGGATTTTTTATTACGGTATTGTGACTTATGGACAAATGTAACAAAACGCATTTCCGAGAGTAGAGATATTGACCAGGATATTTTCTATAATGAAAAACACTTATTTTATCACGAATTGTTCGATGTTAATGACGATAATCTAACTGCATTTAATGAAATATATGTTTCATTTTTCACTTGGTGGACAAGTCTTGCAGGACGATTTTCCATTGAAAGGGCTATGGGCGACCGAGTAGAGAACATCTATCACGATGTAGCAAATATACTATTGGAAGAAAAAATCATCCCAAAAAAGCCGTTGAATATTACCTTTATTTACGATGATTCTATAGTCGAAGATTTACCCCCATTTTCCTATTTTGCTGTATTATCTATAAAAGAGTGTATGATCCGTTATAAAAATGTAGTTACTGGATTAAGTATGTGTATTGATTAATTTCATGGGAAAGCATTCCTTAAGTTTGCTTTCATTTTATCTCTAAATCCCAAAAATCCGCGGCACATGAACTCCCCAGTCAAACAAGATCCCCATTACTGTAAAAACAAAAAATATAACAATGCAAAGGGTTACAAATGCTTTACCAATTCGGTTATCATTTTTATCTTCTCTGTTCTGTTGCACTCTTTCCCTATATAGTTCTTGAACCATTTTTTGCTTTTGCAGTTTCTCTTCCTTGTTTTGATTCATCCCTTTATTCCACTCCTTTTTCAAATCCTTCCTTCAAATAATCCTTCCCTCAATAAGAATTTTCTCGTCATTAAATAGAATTCCATTTGTCTTGCCACTATTTTCCCCTTAACTTTTCCACAATGAAAGGCAATTCACCTAAATCGTCCACAATATACTCTGCCTCGACATTATTCCATTGAAAATCTTTCTTCCAAATGCCTTTCATTCCCACTTTTTCAGCAGCAAGTACATCATTCTCTGGATGGTCTCCTACAAATATAGCTTCATTTGGCGGAACATTCAGTATTTCTAATGCCTTATTAAATATTCTTGGATCCGGCTTTTTAATCCCCTCCCATTCAGATACTAAAATAACATCAAAATATTTTTCTATCCCCAAAGACTTGATATTGTCCATTTGAAACTGCCCATATCCATTTGTAATCATTCCTAATAATAATTTATTGCTCTTTAATTCTTCCAACATCTTAATAAGGTTAGGAAATGGAACACAACTATCTTTAAATTGACTAATATAATCTTGTAAAAGCTCTTCCCACGTTATTTCCTTTATATGAAATTCAGCTACTAATTGTTGGTACACTTTATCTTTCCAAACATAACCGCGCTGATCCAATTCGATAAATCTTGTTATATATGTGTCTTTTGGAATATGGTCAAGCTTTTTATTTAGCCTTTCGTGTTGGCTGTCAACAAACACTTTTACCGATTCATCTCTGTTTAATAGCGTTCCATCTAAATCAAATATTATCGCTTTAACCATGGTTTGTTTTCAATACCCCTAACTAGATAGATTTTTTAAATTTCAGCTTACTCCGCACTCAAATTATACCAAATTTTTCTATATTATTTCGATTAATTTGTTAAAATAGATATTAGAATTGGAGGGCGATAATATGCTTAAAAGGAAAATGGTTGCAGCTATCCTTACTTTTGTCTTATCTGTTTTGGTATTTACTTTATTTCTTCCACTAGACTCATTTTTTTCCGACGCAGTAAATAGAAAAGGGGATTTTACAGAGGATCTTTTAGCTTATTCTTTTTATTTTAGCTTAGGATTATTTCTATATGGCTTTCCAATTTCCATCCTTATAGAAAAAATAACGAGGAAACTCCCTGAAGGAAGACGGTCATTTGCCTTTCTTTTATATGTTTTCTTTGGATTTCTTCCTTTCTTTTTCCTGTGGATTTTCACTATTTACTCCTTAAGCATTTCTATTATGTTCTTTATTATTGATGAAATAATAATGCTGTTGAGAAAAGGTAAAAATGAAAAAATAGCGGAAGTTCGCTGACTTTTCCTTGCCGTTAAAAATATAAGGTTGTTGTGCAAAGGCACCCGTTCGTACAATCTTTCTTGTGAATAAGGAAAAAAACGTGTTTCACTTAATAGAAGCACATCTCATTGAACAGTACTTACTCGTTAACCAATTCCAGCCATCAAACCATATAACCCAAACAATAATAATATTAATCCCGAAATACGATTAACAAAACTTAATGAAAAAATTTTCATTCGGTTTGCAACTATTCCTGCTATGCTACTTAGCAATAGCCACCATAACGCTGAACCTAAAAATACTCCTAACACTAAAATAAAGCCAAGTGCTGTTGTATTATTAGTTGTAATTCCAAGACCTGAAAAAATGGCAATGAATGACAAAATTGTTACTGGGTTAGTTATTGTTAATAAAAAGGTAGATATGTAAGCTGTGAAAGGTTTATTACCCTTTGCTTCAGCTGATTCATTAGAAGGTCTTGAAAAGAATATTTTTATGCCTAAGTAACATAAGAAACTACTACCAATAAAATAAAGCCACAGCTGCTGTCCAATTAAAAAATTTGTAATAAGTGTCAAACCGAGACCAGCAATTAGCCCATATAACCCATCTGCTGTTGCAGCTCCTAAACCAGAGACAAATCCAACGAACCTACCATGCTCAATTGTTCGACGAATACATAAAATTCCAATTGGTCCAACTGGAGCAGCAATACTGAACCCAATAATAAGTCCCTTTATTAACATTTCCCCGAACATTTAATTTTCACCTGTTTTATTAAATTTATCTTTTTGCAGTGGGATTTGAAAAGTTTCTTTCGTTGTATCCATTACAATCGTAGTTCTTGTTCTCAGTACGCCAGCAAGACTTTTAATTTCATAACTTATTACTCTATCTAAATCCTTTGTATTTCGGCAACGAATTTTCAATAAATAATCGTCTTCCCCTGCAATATGATGACATTCTTGCACTTCTTCTAAATCTGTGACAAGTTGTAGAAACTCTTTCCTGTATCTTGGTCTTTCTAATGAAACTGTTACAAATGCAGTGCACTCTGTTCCAACGCTTTCACCATTTACCATTGCCCCAAGCTCTTTAATTACTTTATTGTTAAACAAACGATTAACACGGTCTGCGATTGCTGGAGCAGATAATCCAATTTGAGAAGCTAATTCAGCCCAAGTAACCCTTCCGTTAGTCATTATCGCCTTGATTATTTTATAATCGAAAGAATCCAATCCAATCTTCCTTTCTTTTTAAAGTTTTACTATTATATTATTCATAAAGGAAAATTTCAAACTTTTTTTAAAATTAAATAACAGATATTTTTGTTAAATAAATAACGCCCTAATTAATATTAATTAGAACGCCACTCGTAATTATTTTTCAATTAACCTTCCCCTTCTATCACAAAAAAGCTTCCCTTTATTTTAGAAAAGCACGTCTTAATTTATATATAATTTTTCACAAAGAGGTAATTATTCTTGGTGCACAGTGACGCCCCTATTTAAATTGACTAATATAATCTTGTAAAAGCTCTTCCCACGTTATTTGCTTTATGTCAAATTCATCTACTAACTGTTGGTACACTTTATCCTTCCAAACATAACCGCGCTGATCTAACGATAAATCTTGTTATATATGTATCTTTTGGAATATGGCCAAGCCTTTTATTCAATCTTTCATGTTGTCTATCTACAAACACTTTTACTGATGAATCTCTGTTTAATAAGGTTCCATCAAAATCAAATATAATCGCTTTAATCATTTATGTATCTACTCCCCTTACTAATATATTCAAATATTGAAATTTACCAATTACCATTGCTATGTTATTCACATTCCATTTTACTAAATACTGCACGACCTAGTTTCCACTCTATATTCAGATTATACCAAAAATTTCTAATCTAGCCTGTTTTCCCTTACATAATTTGTTAATACAAAAAAGAATAGTTTGGAGTCGATTACATGATTAAAAGTAGAAGTTGTGCGATAGTGCACACAATAATTGAAGAAGGATTATTTTAATAGAATGGAGAATTGTTATGATAATTTCTTTTAAAAGGATATAATGTTTGTAATAATAGAAGTGCAGTAGTGAAAAATGAAAAAGGGAGAGTACATAATGACGATTCTTAGAGAGGTATCAATTTCAAAAGTAGAAATGCTAATCAGAAAACCTGTTAAAGAGGTATTTGAAGCTTTTATTGACCCTTCACTTACTACGAAATTCTGGTTTACCAAAAGCAGCGGAAAATTGGAAGTGGGAAAACGTATTCGTTGGGATTGGGAAATGTACGGGATTTCTACAGAACTTGATGTAATAGAATTAAAACAAAATAACAGAATTTTCATCAAATTTGAAGATGACACAACCGTGGAGTGGATTTTTACACCCCATGATGAAGAAACTTTTGTCACAATTGTTAATGCAGGATTTAAAGGAAGTTCAAATGAAATAGTTAAACAAGTGATAGATTCAACTGGTGGTTTTACGATTGTTCTGTGTGGTTTAAAGGCACTTCTTGAACATAATATTATCTTGAATCTTGTTTCAGATAGATTTCCTGACGCTCATGTATAAAAGGAAAGAATTATCTTTCCTTTGCTTTTAATTCGGCAAATTGCATGGGCATAGAGAAAATATGGTTTATGGAAACATTGATACATTGGAGGAATGAAATATGAGAAGAAAACAAGCACAATCATCCTTTAAATTAACGGAAGCAAATGAAATACCATATAGTGAAGTTACTGAAGGTCCAAAACTAACGAAGGGAATGTTCGTAATGGAATATAATGGAGAACTTCAAGGAAAAGGTGAGCTACAAGAATTGAAATGCTATTTAACAGATAATCTGCCACCGTTTATGGTTTTGAACGTATTACAGGTAGGATTGGCGATAAATCCGGAAGCTTTGTATTGGAGCACGTTGGGAAGTATGAAAATGGTGTGCTCACTTCCAATAGAACTATTGTGCATGGTTCTGGAACAGGAGAATTAACTGGTATTCAAGGTGAAGTGAATTTTGAGTCTGGTAGTGCCGAAGAATTCAGAATCACTTTTAATTATTATTTTGAATAGAAATTATGTAACTTGTATTATCGGGGACTTTTATTCTTGGTCACAGTGACGCCCCTAGGATATAGTTCTATTCAGGAAGCAGTTATAGCAAGCTGTTTGATTCGGTATAAATAAGGGACCTATTTCTAATATCTCTTTGTTTAAATTTACTCTCAGGTATTTTATTCTGTTTTCTTGCGCTATTTCATTAACAAACTTTAGTTGATTAAAGCTCTCAAATTGGTTTAATACTATCAAGAGATCTATTTTTTCACTAGTTAAACTAATTAATTCATCCACATCAATTATTTCAAATATGCTCTCTAATTGATTTTTTAGTTCTGATACTAGACTATGTTGACCAATAACTCCAACTTTACTTTTTCTAATTCTATTTATATCTTTTGTTATATCACTACCTTTTTTTGTAATTAACAATAGATTTTCCAGATTATCGCCTTTAGTTTCATTTTGTAAAACATTACCATTCACAATGTTCTTTTCTTTTAAAAAATTAATAATTTCCTCAAGATTTTCTAATAACTTCTACAGTATTTATACCATTACAAATGTTTATTACTATAGAGATATCCCTAGCTGACTTACCTGATATACTAAATTCTCTATCTATGGTTGCAATATTAAGTTCTTCTTTACCTTTTAAGTAATCAATCAGCACATCGTTCCTTATTAATATTTGTTTTTCATCAATCATTTTGTATTTCTCCTTTATTCATTAAAATACGAAGAACTTTAAGACCGTCACTTTCACTATTATCTGGGAACTTAAATGGAATTAACGAGAATAATGCTATTAAATATGAGAATACAATAACATTTCGATAATAATCAGCATATTGTTCATTACCAAATATTCATATGAGCGTTCCAGTAAGTAGATTAAATATAATTCCACCCAGATATATCATAATATACTTATATTTCATTTGAATGATAGGTAGTTTCCATTCAATACTTCCCATTATAATAGAATCTCTTTTAATGTAAAATTTCCCTATTTTTATCAGTATATCTCCTTTTCCAAAACCAATTCCTTAAACCTCTCCTCCATAGATTTTAACGAAGAAAGCATGACCAAGTTCATGAATAATAGTAACTAAAATATATGAAATGAAATATAAAATTAAATTTCGAATTATCAATCAACTCCTAACATTTATAATTTTATTAAATTTTCTGAAACAAATCTAGGTCACAGTGCCCCGAAATTTGTCAAAAGTTAATAGAAAGTTAGATTGTGTGTAATAAGAGCCTTTTCCTCTCAAAAAAACAGATTGAAACAAGAAAACACCCTACACCGTCACAAGCAAAAGATTTTCAAGCTTAACTCTTTAACATTCTATTCATTTCTTCATCTGATAGTATTGGGTTATCTTGATTCAAAGCTGCTCTTAATTGATTTTCTTCTTCTGAATCAGTAAATTCATAGTAGTCATCGCTGCCAACATCTTCTACTTCCATCAATAAAAATTTTCTCTTTCCAACTTGGATGTATGAATGACCAGATTGAATTGTTTTTTTTATGTCATCATGACAATTCTTATAGGCTCCATTAACATCAGCAACTTCAATTTATTTAATCTTATAATACATGATGATTTATTCAATGAAATAAAATGCTTGTTCTCAGTTATGCCCATAATAATCTTGTTTCACAGGAAGTTTCAAGAGAGGTTTATTGTGTATAATGACTCACAAACTATCTTTTGATAACAAATTTTCTCTCATCATAATCCAATTTTTCTTCGTTAAAATGTAATGATTTTCAATTAGTTCCTGATTACGCTTTGAAAATAATTTTTTATCATATTTAACTAATTCAAAACCAATACTCTCCATAGATTTGCACGAATTTATATTATCTTTCCATGCCACTGCATGAATTTCCTCAATATCTAAATCAAAAAATGCAAAATCATATATTAGATTTCTGGCTTCTTTTGTATATCCACTTCTCCAATATTGTTTTCCAATACGTTGAGCTTCAGCTGTAATAATCCTCTTCTCTTCAAGTTCGTATGGTGCTATCCAATATGTACCAATAAACTCTTGTGTGTTTGTTTTTATTATTGACCATGAAATCAACCCGTCTAAATCACGATACCTACAAAGAAGTTCAAAAGTTTCTAACTCATTATTAGGTATATCGTTACCTGTCCATAAATGCATATCTGGTTCAAGAAACATCTTATAAAATGATCGGTTATCTATATCAGGCTTTATGTTTCTTAATGTTATTCGTTTTCCTTTTATTGTTGGAGCTTCTTTAAAATGGCTAATCATAAGTACTCCTTTCGCCGTTCTCTTCTTTAACAATCCTGCCCCATTTGTAACATAAGAAAGGTTCTCCTCATGTGCTTAAGAATGCTACCTATTAGTAACAAAAAATATCTACAGTCTATCGCTGTCCAATAAAGTTTACTCTCCTTTTTATCCCCAAAATGAATATGCTACCAATGGCAGCTAGATACTTATAATTTATACTATTTGTCCAAAGTAAAAACGAATTCATGACCAGTTGGCTTTCTATTGAAAGGCTCATTATATTCCTTAAACATTAATTTAATGCTTGACGTATCTTCAGGTAAGGGAGGTGTTACAATGTAATCGAATGATATATGTCCACCAGAACCTCCACCTTGATTGTTTCGACAGTCATATTCCATTCTGCTGTCCTCGATTGAAAGTTCTATAAATGTAAATTGGTGCATATCACCAAGCTTCTCTTCTGAGATGTCCTTATCAATATTTAAGTGTACTAAACTAGCATTCTCATATTGACGAATGAATGGTACTGAATAAAATACATTATTATCTTCAAATGACTTTAAAACTGGTATATTTTTAAGGAATCCTTTTGGTTCTTCTATTGGTTTATACCTATCCTCCCTTGGTAAACGGCTAAAAACATCATTTAAAAAGTCTTCATTCAAATTATATTTTTTAGACCAGATAGCAATATGTTGCGAAGTTGGATCACCAGGATCACTTGAGATTAATTTTCTTTGACTTATTAATTCACATATTTTTTCATCAATTGACTCTACACGTTTATCATAATAGTCAATATATGATTCAATTGTCATTTTTCATCCTCCTATGCTAAAGTATTTTATTTGCAATATAATAACATTATAGGAAATACTTAAATTTATAGTTATTCCTTTTTCCAATAACCTGTCCCTTTAGTTAAAAAAGAGCAGAGATTATATTATTTTATATTTTGGATTGTTTATCATTTCATTTATCACATTAGGAATATCCTCGGTAGAATTTTTACCTGTATCCAAAAAATGCTTTTCTTCTAATTCTGATTCCAAAAACTCATCAAATAAGATTAAACATCTTTCTCCCATTCTATTCTCTGGGTCTCTCATCTTATCTCTTTTAATTAATGTTTCAATATCAGTCCATAAGACCGCATAAATAACTTCAACATTTAATCCTTTTAGATTTTCTTTCAACCATCTTACTTCTTGTGGAAAGCTTACATAATCCACAACGACATCATTTCCATATCTAAGGAAATTTTTTGTTAGACTTAAAATATTATCCCAAATTAAAGTGACTTCCTCTCTTCTTTCCCAAGGTTTTTTTCTTCCATTAATATGCATATGACTTATGTAGTCTCCAGAAATATATGCACTTTGAGCTAAATTTTTGGTAAGTTCTTTTGAAGTTGTTGATTTACCTACACCTGCTGGACCAGATAATATATACACCTTGTTCTCTATACTTTTTTTCATTTAAGTAGAACCTCCTGCCAAAGTAAAGTAGCTATCATTAATTCAATAAAACAGTGATAAATCCTTCTTCCATTAATCTTCTTTAGAAAGAGAAATCCCTTTTATTTGAGGAAAGCACCCATTGCTTTTACAAATTATTCATTTCATTTAAAAAGTAATCAAGCCACTCATTTTGAGGAAAAACAATCTGTGGTAAGTTATCTAATGGAGACCAAAATAATTTAAAGCGGTGATTATCTGTCTCTATTTCCCATTCATCAACTTGACTGTTTGATTGCAGAAGGTAAAATTGTCTTGCTACTTTTGAAGCTAAATTTGATTTTTCCGCCCAACCAGTTATCTGATATGTTATGTAATTGGGGTTTGGAAATTTATCTCCTTCTTTATAAGAAATTTGCACAAAATCTCCTCGACTTCGTTCGTGTAGAACAGTAATACCTCTTCTTATTTCTGCCCATTGTAAACTCGATATATCTGGTCTTGAATATATTTTGGCCTTATCAAAAATTATGTAGGAACCCTCTAAGATTTGTTCCTGCTTTCCAATACTTCTGCATGAAATAAATTCTGTTAGACCTGTTTCTTCAATTGTTTCTCTCATTGCAGCCTTTTGAAAGTCTTCATTTATTTCTACTGTACCCGCTGGTATTTGATTACCTGCAGTTGGATGCTGAATTAAAAGAAGTTCAAGTTTGTTATGTTTTATTCTCGTAATAAAACATGTAACTTTCCCTAATACTTTTTCCATCGTCTCCTCCAAAAAATAGGTTAGCTAATTCTTCACCTAAAACTTCTTTTATATTTAAAAAATTCGATCCATATCCCTGTTTCACTATCCTGCCCGATAGAGACATAAGAAAAGTGCTTCCTTCCATTTAAGAAAAGCACCCTATAGTTTAAGATGACCAAGCATCATTAACTGGTTTCCTTGATGTCTATTCCTAGGAAAATTTATTTACTATTCTAAACCCTGTTATACTATCTCTATCCGCATCCTATCATTTATTAATTCTTTGACCACTTGTACAGTATTTTCTACAAATTTATCGACTTCATTTAACGTAAGATATATAAATTTATGGTCATCATTAATCGTGTTATTATAATAAAAATTAGTGATATTTCTAATCTGTTCAACTGTTTGTCCTTGCGGAAAGAATTCTAGGTATTCTGGAAAATCTGTGATATGTTGAAACTCCGTCCAAAAAATATTATCTTTATGATTTTTAAGATATAAAAAATCTAAACCGTACCAGTCTTTTTTAACGAGAGGAGTATATTCAGGAGTGTTTAATATCTCCTCGAACACCTCTTCTTTTTTCTTTTGATCAGTGAATTCAATCCATTTCTCATCCGTCACCAAATGGATATAATAGCCAAGGTAATAAGAAAATTTATTAATCGAGCTCTCTTTTTCGTTAGAGAGATATTGGTGGTAAAAAGAATCAGAATTGATTTTCCCTTCCATCTCGAAATGAGTAATTTTTTTGGGAGGTGTAGGTTTTCCATCCTCTCCAATCAGTCCACAATCTGGTCCAATATTCCCAACCAAAAAATCTATTTTTGATACAGGATGTCCTGTTTTTAATAATTCTTCAGCAATCCTAAAATGAGTTACCCAAGTAGCCAAATTTTCCACTCCCTTTAAAGGTAATTTCAACTGTTAGTTTTAAACAATTGTTTCAACTAAACCTTATTTATTTAATTGAAAATAGCTCCTTATTCATAGACTATATGAACACAATATTTGCTTTTTAAAAATTATTCTACGTTAAAGGATAGTGTCTATTTTTATCAATAAGAATGCGCTCTGTTATTTTAGTCCCTTATTCGTTTAAACTCTTTCTTGTAAAACCACTTTACGTAAGTTTATAACATTATTAGGATTTAATGCCCATCGTTTCATCAATTCCATTTGTTTCTCTTTCAAATCATCAAAAGGTTCTTCAACTACTTCAACCTCACAAAATCTCTTATCAAATACTTTGGAACCTTGTATTTTTTTATAACCACCAAAACCAATATCATCGTTAAGTAACCAGACTACTTTTTTGATATTGGCAAATAATATTCCGCCAGTGCACATCGGACAAGGTTCCAACGAGGTATAAATCGTAAACTTTTCACGATTTACTTTTGCATTAAATATAGATTTGCCTGCCTTTCGTATTGCGTCAATTTCAGCGTGAGCGGTTGCATCTTGTTCGGTATGTACTCTATTACGACCTTTTGCAATTAAATTATAGTTTTCATCCACTATAACTGCTCCAATTGGATATGTATTCTCATCCAATGCTTTTGCTGCTTCTTGCAATGCTAACTCTAAAAAATATTTATCTTTATCAATAATCATTATTAGTCTCGTCCTCTCCCGATCCACTTCTTTCTTATTTATTTGTTTATTGTTCTTTTGGAAATTGGAAAATTCTGATAACAAAATTTTATCATAGATGGTTTCTGTTGGAAACAGGTAGCCTTCAACAACCATCTTATTAACTTTTGTGTCAACATTGCGATGTTAATATTGTAAAGATTTAAATCCAACTCAAATGTTGGTTTTAGTTTTAGTAGGTCATCAAATTCAGTAAGTTTCAATAATGGTTCGTAAAATGGCTATAGATAGTTGCCTGTCACACATAGATGCAACTTCTAAAAAACTGAAAATTATCAGCATTTAAGTCTTCGTGCTGAACAAACAATGAGTTGGATTTGATATATATAAATTTGAAAACTTTTGATACACTTAGCTTAACAAAGTTGATGTTATATAAATGGTTTCTTATTTAAATTTCGAGTAGATTTTTAGGTTAAGGTATGGCATTGGGAAAATTTGTTAATCAGGTGGTGTAAATGATGAAGGCTGTTTTTCTAGATCGTGATGGAACAATTGGCGAAACTGGTGGAGGAATCCATCCGTTTAAATTTTCAACGTATAAATTTTCTCCTAAATCAATAAAAGCTTTAAATGAGTTAGGTTTAAAAGTATTTTTATTTACTAACCAAACAAGAGTTGGTCGAGGGTTTTTTACTGAACAAGAATTACTCAAGAGATTTCAAATGATGGAAGAAGATTTAGCAAAACAGTCTGCGTATTTAAATGGAATTTTCTATTGTCCTCATAAACCTAATGAAGGATGCCAATGCCAAAAACCCAATATTGGTCTTTTGTTGGAAGCACAAAAAAAGCATAATTTAAATCTTAATGAATGTTATGTTGTTGGGGACACGGGTAGTTCAGATATGATTGCGGCTGACAGAGCAGGAATAAAAAAGTGTTAGTTAAAACTGGATGGGGAATTGATTCACTTTCTACCCATCGTGATAACAGGAAAGGAATTGAACCTGATTACATAGCTGATGATTTGATAGATGCAGTAAGATGGATTTCAATTGATTTACTAGAAATAAGTTAAATTTCAAGGCCATATATCTTGATAGCAATCTAATTAGTTCCGCTAGCTCAAATTAGGGAAAATCCGGCATTTGAAAATCGAGTAGAACAAATGCTTCTTACAGCTTATCAATACTCAAACAAAACAACTGTTAATACCTTGTGGTCTCTGTCATAAATAAACAATAGGATAAAAGTTTCCAACTATTCTTAATTAATATTCTCCTTTTCTTCCAAATATCTGTCTAATGCATCTTTAACCTTATCATTTTTTGGTTCAATTTTTGAAAGTCGTTTGCCAATGTCATTTAGCAAGTATATCCCTCTGAACAAACAGCCTAAAACTATACCAAAAGCGATAACTCCTATTATTTGTGGTGGTCCAATCATAAATAAAATGAAGCCTAATATTGTTGATAAAACTATTGATAAAAGAAGATACACAATAACACCTCTTTACAAATTATTTATTCTATCTTTCAAAAGTCACTTATTTATCTTTATTTTACCATACTACTGTTATTCTCAATAAACAACAAAGTTTACGAAAACAGGCTTAAACAAAAATACTAATATCTATATGTCATTGAAATTACGCAACCATTTAGTTCCCCTCATTGACAAGCAACCAAATAGTTACTTATAATCAATATATGTGGGACAAAGACGCTATATTTAAAGCACTTGCCGATTCAAATCGGCGACTAATACTAGATGAACTATCTGAACGGAATGAGATGACATTATATGAACTTACTGCTCGTCTCATTATGAAACATAACCTTACCATTTCACGACAAGGGATAGCGAAACATCTTTCATTATTAGAAGATGCAGGACTTGTACAATCAAAACGAAAGGGAAAATATCGAGTGCTCCTTTATAACAATGAACCACTTAAAGATTTGTTGAAAGGATGGTTAGAGTAATTTTAGAAACTATCTCGGTGATAAAAGGTTAAGAATAAGAATTTTGGAGACTGTATAAGTTATTTGCTTACACCTTGATTATTATCAAAGCATCATTCATACCAATATCAAAGGAGCCAAAAAGGATGAAAATCATTGTTACCAGTTTATTCGTAGAAGATCAAGACAAAGCATTAAAGTTCTATTCAGAAACGCTAGGCTTTGTAAAGAAGCACGACGTACCTAGTGGAAAATTCCGATGGATCACCGTTGTTTCTTCCGAAGATCAAGGCGGTACCGAGCTTGTTCTCGAACCGAATGAGAATCCGATCGCTAACGACTACCAAAAGAAATTATTTGAACAGGGTATCCCAGCGACTATGTTTGGGGTTGCTGATATTCATGAAGAATACAAACGGTTATTGGATAAGGGTGTTCATTTTACGATGGAGCCGACAAAAATGGGTGATATCACTATAGCTGTATTTGATGATACTTGTGGTAACCTTATTCAGATCATACAGCAGTAACGTTTATATTAGTAAAGGACCTCCTAATATAGGTCCTTTACTTCATCATTTTCTAACATCAAAAGAACATCATTCCTAAAATGACTACTATCTAATTTTCACTATTATTTTCCCTTTCGCCCTTCCTGTCTCCGCATATTCCATCGCTTCTTGAGCATTTTCAAAAGGATAAACTCTATCAATGATAGGTTTGATCTTACCAGCCTCGATATAGTTTGCGATGGTACGTAATTGCTCACCACTTGGCTTCATAAACAAAAAGGAATATTGAACATGATGCTTTTTTTCAAGGGCAGTAAGTTTATGACTCGCTGCTGAAAACAACAATGTTTTAAAAAATCCTGAACCATATTCTCTCCCAAAGCGCGCATTCGGTAATCCCGAAACGGAAACAATTTTTCCTCCGCTTTTTACCACTCCGAATGATTTTTCCAGTATCTCGCCTCCAAGTGTATCAAATACAGCATCATAGTTTTTCAGTTTCTCTTCGAATTTTTCAGTCTTATAATTTATAATCTCATCTGCACCAAGAGATTTCACTAAATTCGCACCAGCTTCACTTGCAGTCGTTGCAACAGTGGCTCCCATTATTTTTGCCAGTTGAATAGCAAAAGTACCTACACCCCCTGCCCCAGCTTGAATTAATATTTTTTGTCCTTTTTGTAACTGCATAATGTCTACAAGTGCTTGGTAGGTGGTTAGCCCAACAAGCGGGATTGATGCTGCTTCTTCAAAGCTCAAATTTTTAGGCTTTAAGGCGATATCATCTTCATGAATGGCGATATATTCAGCAAAAGTACCGATTTTACTTTTTCGGGGACGTGCATATATTTCATCACCAACTTTAAAGCGAGTCACTTTTGCGCCAACCTTTGCAACTACTCCAGAAAAATCATTCCCTAAGATAAGCGGCATTTTATATTTCACTAACAATTTCACTTTCCCATCACGAATCTTAAAATCAACAGGATTGATACTAGCTGCATGAATTTCTGCAAGTACCTCATACTCTCCAATTTCTGGTGTCGGCATTTCTGCCAAACGCATTGGAACTTTTCCATACTTATCAATAATCATTGCTTTCATTTCCTATACCTCCAAATAATGTCTATTTTAAATTCAATAAAACTTCTCCATGAATGTATCAATATCCGACATAAGCGTTCTTAATAAACCTAATTCTGAACGTACATTGATATAATAAAAGTTTTTTGTCCCTTCTTTACGCATTAAAATAACACCAGCATCTCGTAAAACCTTAAGATGATGGGATACAGCAGGTCGAGAAAGATGTGTTTGTTCTGTGATTTCCCCCACGCGTAGTCCTGTTTGACAATCGGTCCCCATTAGAACTAACAAGATCGATTGCCTAGTTTCATCTCCAATTGCCAGTAGTACCTTTTGACAATTTATAAAATCCTCTTTGATTATATTAAGTTGGTCCTGTTTATTCATTTAGTAAAATCCCTCCAACAATCAGTTTAATGGTTTAAGTTGATGAACCATATAACCTAAACCAAGAATATACTATTGTTTTCCTTGCTGCAATATTGAGAAAGTAAATCGAGACGAATGAAAGTCTAGTCAGCAATGATTTTTTTCATAACTAATACTTAAGAAAACCATTCAGCTGCTTATTTTTTTAGGATATATATAAAGGACCTCCTAAAAGAGATCCTTTACTTCATACTATCTTTCACTTTTTGAGGTATCATAACAACTTCCGTCTTTAAATCAACTGGCTTAAACGTTTCGTCTATGCATTCGTTCCAAAACTCAATATGCTTTTTATCAATCCAGTGCTCCGATTGTTCTACTTCTTGCCCATCTTCGCCTTGGACAGAATACCAGTAGATATATTCTTCCCCGTTCAGCGTTTCTCTAAATATAGTCTCGACAAACATTTTTTCCCCTTCTAATGTGACAAGAACCTCTTTCTTATTTTCATTTAAGAAGCTAAACCATTTAATTATTGCAGAAGAAATGAGCCGCGTATGCGAAGTTTTAACCACTTTGTGCAGATTGAAGAACCAATATAAATAGTATCACGAAAGCTCTTGTGTAATTATGTTGCATGATTCAAGCATGACACTGATATACAGGAGGTTCCACACCAAGTTTCTATGGACAATTAACGGAAACTGTATTCCTTGACTATCCAGTGATAGAACTAAACTAATGGTTCTCTGACTGATTTCTTCAAAATACAGTTCCAGAATCTTACGACAATTAATCATATTAAAAAAAGCTAGAACAATACAATGACCAACCAATCTATGGAAAGTTGTTTGCTACCACTAAAAGACAATTGTTATTTCACAGTATCTACACCATTTTTTTCCATAAAACTATTGTATTATCCGACATTAAACACAATTTGATTTATTTACAGAAAATCAATAATAATAAAAATTGAAAAAAAATTAAGATATGGTAACATAATGGAAAATAAAAGGAGATATATCGATGAATAAAGTAATCTCTATTTTATTATTTGCTATTTTTTGCGCTTTAATTTTTATTGGTATAGAAATACATAATCTTTCTAATGATTTAAGTCTTTATTTAAATGAAATAAATGATAATTTAAGAAGATTACCTGAAAACTTACAAAATTAAAAAAAAGCTGAGAGAAAAGTATTTTAGCTAAAGAAAACCCAAACTATCATGCGAAATTCTAATTTAGATTTTCGTAATAGTTGGATTTTTTTAATGAATATTGCTATTTTAATAGGAATTATTCAGCTTTATCAGCGGGCAATTGTTTGTCTCCCCTTCTTTTATTTTTTAATAGAAGGAATTAACGTAATTTCACCATCATATTTAGCATTTCCATTTGCCCCCAAGTTTATTACCGGTGCGCCATATGTTATTTCTATGCTATCCAAATTCAACCCACCGTCGCTTGTTCTATGTTTATATGCACTTTTTACTTCTACGTAATCATATCCATAAGACTTTGCAAACGAAAAGTCATACCACATTTTAATTTTAATATAATTAACTTTGTAGGAAACATTTTCTCCATTTACTTTTCCTATATAATTATCCTTTAGATTTGATACTAACGCCATACCGTCAAATTCATCTTTCCACTTAGAGCTACTTGCTCCATATTCAATTGTATCTGAAACATTACTTGTTTTGTAAACTCCATCACCTGCATAATACCTTCCAGAAGCTTCGTAATATTGTTTACCTTGTCTACTTGAACGACTTAAAGTAAAATAATCTGGTCTTCTTGGAGCAGCTGCAATAACATCCTCCAGTCTATTAATAGGCATTTTTTTCCATCGTAAACTGGTTGTAATTCTATATTTTCCAGTAGATAATTTAGTTAATGTTGCGTCCATTATTTTATAAGTTGTTTCTTTTAGTAAATCACTATCACTTAAAGTTGAAAAAGTAGATTCATTTTCTTGTTCTAATTCTTCATAAAATTCTTTTTCTGTTAATATCTCATCTTTCTGCTCTATTACAGTAATATCACTTTCATTAGAAGTTGTACTAAACGCAACGTTCTCATTAGTTTGAGATGAATTTTCTTTATAAATATAAGTTGTTTTAATATAGGTTGTTTGTATCCCCATATCTTCTCCAGTTATTCCATTATTTAAATTGTATTCTTCCTGAGTCAAGTTTTCTATATCCTGAAAATCATACCCTAATCCCATTAAACGAATACAATCCTCTTTTTCAATAACTACACCATATTTGTTGGTAAAAGTTTTGGCTTTTTGCAGTTCCTCTTCCCTTTTTTTCAATTGATCTTCAGTAAGTGGTTTATAACTGTTGTTTTTGCCATTTTACATATCCTCTCAAACTTCTCTTTTATATGCTAGTATGAATTTTTTATGATAAAATCATTTTAACAGATTTTTCTAAATATACGAAACAGGAGTATTCTTTATGAAAATAATGATATTAGGTTCCACTGGATTTTTCGGTTCATCCTTATTTAAACTAGCTGGGTTAAATCCTAATTATTACGTTTGCGGCACTTCTCGCTCCAATAATGCATGTACAAATATTTTACAACTAGATATAAGGAACAAACATCAGGTAACACAACTAGTCAATCATATTGATCCAGATGTAGTTATCTGGTCTTTAATGGATGGGGAAAAGGAAAATCATCTTATAGAAGTTGGTCTCAACCATTTATTATCTGCCATTTCAAAGGAAACTAAATTAATATATTTATCAACAGACGCCGTTTTTGTAGATGGTAAAGGTAACTATGCTGAAACAGAGCAACCAGGATTTCTTCCTAGTGAAGCTCCTTTATCTACATATGTAAATGCCAAACACGTTGGGGAAGACTTAATCCTTGCAAATCATGCAAACCATGTCCTAATTCGTACTGGTCCCCTATATGGCGAAGATGCCAATCACATGATTGAAACCAGAACACAGCGCATCATTCATAAGATAAACACAAATGGATATGCGAATGCTGCTGCCGACACGTTCAAATCCTTTGTTCATATTGATGATTTGGCAAAAGCAATAATCGAAATGATAGAAATGGATTTCACAGGAATTATACATGTTGGTCCAAAACAGAAGGAAAGCTATTATTCTTTTTATTTAAAAAGACTTTCGCAGATTGGATTTGATTCTACCAATCTTTTTCCCTTTAACATTAGCAAGTTTGAAAACCCATATCATTCTTTTGATACATCATTAAACACACAAAAAGCTACTAGCCTACTGTCAACCTACTTTCGGAATATGGATGAACCAAACGGTATAAAAAAAGATAAATTATAATGATACATATTATGAAAGTAAACGAAAGTCATGTGGAAGGGATTTCAAGAGTATGTTTAGAAAGTTTGCGGTTCACTTGATATGCCATCTAATAAATTCCTCGAGGTAAAAATTCAAGCCTAATTATATTTATCTAATGTTATTAGGCACTTTTTCTCAATGCAACAGAAAGTCATAGCTCGTTATCTATTACTAAATCAAATATTTTTCAATCGTTATATCCTCTTTTTCATTCGATATGCAAACAAAAACGGAATTAACGGCAGTACTACCACTATTTTCAACCAATTTTCTGCTCCAATAAAATAGAGTGATGGGATTAAAAGGAATATCCCACTAATGAATAAAGCTTTCCAGGATACCTTCCTTAAACCAATTATGAGTAATAGGCATGAGACACCGACTAATAACCAGAATAGTAATCCGAACCAATAGAATTCCATAATGATTCCTCCTATTAAGCTACTTTGTTTGAAGAAAATACTATCATCGTCTTATGATTGATTTCAATTAATTGGAAAATCAATCGACTTTCTCCTGTTTATTGTTTTATAATTCTAAATATAAAAAAATTTCAAGAATATTACAGTAAATAACAAATTATATTATCAATTATAAAAATTGAAGTGACATAGAAAGGTGATACAAGGAGGTTTTATCATGCCGGCGAATAAATTGTCCTATATTTGTGTAGCTATAAATATTATAGGAATTCTGTGTTTCTACATTGCTTCTACTTTCCAAATCTTAGCTGATTTGTTTGGTCTCTTAATCTTACTAATGATCGGTGCTACTCCAACTGTCTCCTTTATTGGAATACTTCTTGGTATAGGCGCTATTGTACTTAAAGAACCTTTTCTCAAATGTATTACTGCGATAATTTTAAACTTCGTGTTTCTTTTGATTTTCTTGAATGGTTTTTCGATTTTAAAGTAATATTAATTGGAAAGAATGTTTGCACTAATTCAACCTCCGTATTTTCTAAGAAATCACATTTGAAAGGATACTCCAAAATCATTAAGATAATTTGAAATAAACTACAGATTGATGACCTAGTATCCAAAAAATATTATCTAACATTCATCCAAGAATCTTTCCTTATATATTTATGCTCTATCTTATTCCAAAGATAATAACATACCATACCTATACAAGCACCAAAAGTATTTAAGATAATATCATCAATATCTGTACTTCTATTCATCCCGATTTGAAATAAGCGGTAAATTACGTTTTCAACGAATTGGATGAACTCAATTCCTATTGTAATCAGCAAGGAATACCAAAATGTCTTCTTATAATTTTTTGTCCATTTGAAGTAAAGCATGCTAAATGAAAAAGGCGCCAGCATGATGGTGTTTCCAATAATTTGATATAGTAAAGATGCTTGCAATTGAACCAGGATACTTTTTAAAGGGATGAAGTTCGTTGTATAAAAAACATTATATATATATTCTATCGTTAAATCATGGTCACCTAACAATGTAAATCCTCTAAAAAATACAGTTCTATTAAACAAGATACAAAAATAACCAAAAAATAAAACACTTATTATCCAATCTGTTAGATTTTTAATAACTGTAATTCTTAATAGGTAGAATAAACAAGTTAACACCACAATTAAATTAATGATAGCTTCGCTTTCAAAATAAAGTATACTATTTCTCCAATATATAATAGGAATAGCTAATAATAAATATTTTTTCATACTATCTCCCTTGCTAATATAAAATCACTTCATATCCCTAAGAATCATGTAAATACCATTTTATTAAGTTTAGACCTTCCAACAGATTCGTATATATCCCGTTTAATAACAAAAGATAATTGTAATAAAACATCCTTAGGAGAAATTTTATTATGAGAACACTCTTTTTTCTAATACTACTTTTCACATCATTTCATACAGCAGTAGCTGCTACCACCATAACAGAAAACCTTCCTCCAAAAGCAAAGATTACATTAACAGAGTCTGCCTTTTTAAGATTTCTCGGTCCAACTATTCTTGAAATCATGGGGATGCATGTACTTTCTGATGAGTCATTTCGTGCATGGTCGATATAACCCGATACTCATGCCAATATTCATAATCAATTTTGCTAATGTCCACTTCTGCTTCCTTTTCTGTACTTTTACTCGCTTCAATACTTATATCGATAGCCTCTCCCTCTGCCGATACAACAGAATCCTCAATCGTATTTGTGGAAAAATGATGATAAAATCCGTATGTACCAAAGCCGATTAGTAATAGTAGAGCGATACTCCATATAGAAATATTTAGTCCCGCTTTTCCTTTTACTTCTTTTTGATTCATCCATTTACCTTCACCTAACCCTATTTGTTTTATATGGAGAGTTTCTTTCTTTATAACTTGACCGGTTCTATTATGTATTTGTATATCTGACTAAAAATCGTTCCCATTCTTAATGCGTTTATTTCTCCAACTAAGGATTATCCCTCTTTCTTTCTAGATAAAATTTCTAACGTACTATGATAATGAGGGTTCCCATGCGTAATATCTAAAAAGTTTGATTTAACCAAGCTGATTGTTTCATACCCAGCTACTAAACTTCCAAGTTCCTCTTTGGTAAAATAATGAAGATACATATTATTTTTCTCATCATAAAATGTTAAATCTGCTAATCTATGGCATCTTTCTTTTACTTTTGTTAAACTAGGTTCCTCCTCATCAAATACATTGATATAGATTAAACCGTTTTGCTGTAATCCATTTCTTAATTTTGTCATTATATCTTTAATATCGTTATCCGTGAAAAAGTTTAATACATTAGACAAAATAATGCAGGAATATGCTCCAGGTTTAACATCAAAAGTTCTTATGTCATCAACCTTTGCATCAATACGCAGATTATATTCTTTCGAGAGCTCCATACACCTTTTAATTGCAGTGTTCGAAATATCTATACCTTCTACCTCGTACCCTTTCATTGCTAAAAAGATTGCATTTCTACCTTCTCCAATCCCAATATCTAATATCTTTCCACTTTTAGGAATGAGGTCAATATACTTTGACAGCTGATTGCTTGGTGCATATCCCCATAAGTTTTCCACATTTCTGTATTCCTTCTCCCAATAACCTTGTTTCATTTCATCACACCTAATTTATTTTTTGATTAAACTTTACTAAAACGATTACTCAAACAAGTTAAAATTATCTCTTTTTTGTGTTTGATCATATACTTCCAATAATTCAGCTGGAATATGCTCTATTGTCATTCCTGTTATTTGCAGGTTTCTTAAGTTATGGTTACGTATCTTAGCCCCTTATAAATCGCATCAACATAAATGGGTACGGTATCTATTAATCACCAATCACATATGGAAAATTCTGATAATATTAGTTTAGCATGGAATATTGCTGTTGAAAATGCAAAATCCATTCATCCTTCCTTTTGATCACTCTATTTGTGAGGATCCCTGCCATTTTTACATCGTTCATAAGATTCATCTATGTTACTATTTATTGGTAAACTTCATTTTAGGAAATGGATAATCGATTGAACTCCTCTTTAACGCTAGTTGCAGAATACAAGGACGAAATAACAGGATACGCCTTTTTTTCAGGCGACTTAACGAAGAAAGATATCTACTTAGAGTCCATCTATATTCATCCAAGTTTCCAAGGACTAGGAATTGGCAAACAATTATTAAGCACCGGAATTAATTATTACAGGAATCCAAGTACTCTCTCGTTAACGGTTTATAAGGGAAATCCGAATATAGTATTCTATGAAAAAGAAGGATTTAAGGTTGTTAAGGAAAATATCGGTGATTTCTATGGATATCCGATGGTATTCATTATGATGACTAAAGATTTAAAATAAGGGATTAGTACCTGTAAGATGAAAAAAAACTGTCCCAAGTTGTAAATAAACTTGGGACAGATCCTTAATAGCATGGTCATACTTTATCTTTTGTTGGTTTTCTAGTTAATGGTTGAGCTTGTTCTTTAGGCTGTACTTTCGTCTTTGCTTTTGACGGTACAAAGAAAGTTAATATCAATGCCACAATAGCTAAAATGGTCATGAAATAATACGCATCACTTGAACCTAATATGGAAGCCAGCTTGCGAATCATATCAGCTGTTGCATTTGGTGTTTCTTTCATTAGTGTTTCTGCATGGCTAGTTGTTTGTACAGTAAATACGGTTATAACTACTGCCGTTCCAATTGCACCTGCTATTTGACGTAATGTATTATTCACGGCCGTACCATGTGTTACCAGTACCTTTGGTAAAGCATTCAAACTAGCCGTATTCAATGGCATTGTAATAAAGCTTAAACCAATTCGAAGAAAAATGGTTCGTATCATGAGAAAAACAAAGGTTGTTGTCTCTGTTAAATCGGTTACCACCCACATGGAAGGAATGATGAAGATCAAACCAATAATGAATAATGGTTTGGCTCCAAAACGATCATACAATTTTCCAGTAACAGGCGACATAAAAGCATTAATTACTGCACCTGGCAATAATAGCAACCCTGCATTAAATGCCGTAAATCCTCGTCCATCTTGAAGATAGATTGGTAATAAAATCATATCTGCATACATCATCATCGTCACAATAATGTTAATGATCGATGTTAGTGTAAATACTTTATTATTAAATACATTTAAGTTGAGTAATGGATCCGATGACTTCATTTGTCTCAGACAGAATAGGAAAGTAGTGATAATCCCTATTAGGATAGTAATAATAACAAGTTTATCATCCCATCCTCTGCTACCAGCATTACTAAATCCATATAAAATTAGCCCAAAACCAATAGTGGAAAAAATAACACTTACAACATCTAGCTTCGCCTTTGCCGTTTCTGAAACATTGATCAAATATTTCATGGATAATAATAGTACGATTACGACAAGTGGTATTAGACCGATAAATAACCAGCGCCATGAAAAGTATTCAATGACAAAACCGGCTAATGTTGGCGCAATGGCTGGAGCGAAAATAATAGCGAGACCAATTAGTCCCATCATACTGCCTCTTTTTTCTGGTGGAAAAATAAACATAACGACACTCATTAATAATGGCATAATAATTCCTGCACCAATAGCTTGTATCATACGTCCTGTAAGTAAGATAGAAAATGTAGGCGCTGCTGCGCATAAAATGGAGCCTATTAATAGAAATAACATGGAGCTGATAAATAATTGACGTGTTGAAAAACGCTTCATTAAAAATGCGGTAATAGGGACCAAAACCCCGTTTATTAACATAAATCCTGTTGATAGCCACTGTACAGTTGGCGCAGAAACAGAAAATACATCCATTAAATTACTTAAGGCAACGTTTAACAGCGTTTGGTTGAGCGTGGAAAGAAAACACCCTAAAATTAACACGGTTAACAATACTTTTTTATTGATTGATTCTGGCATAGACAAGTTCCTTTCTTCATTTGCTTTTTTAACACTGTGACAATAAAATATAGAATAACATGTATTTTTATTGATTCCTATTTACAATTTTTTAAAATGTGTTAACTAAACGACATATTTGCAAAAAGTATCAAAGAAATCGGAAATAATAGATAAGGAGAATAAAATTGACGACATCAAAAAAGCAGGATCCACGTGCTGCACGCTCTAAACGACTACTGAAAAAAGCTACGGTAGATATATTAATTGAGAATCCAGACATATCCAAACTTACCGTCCAACAAATTACTAAGCGTGCTGAGTTAAATCGCGCAACTTTTTATTTGCATTTCTTAGATATAAATGATTTATTAAGACAGCTAGTGTACGATATTTTCGACAACCTGTTGTTGGAAACAACACCAATACTTCAAATTGATAATAAAAATAATCGAGATCGCTTAATCCTGTTTTTAGATTATTTTTATCAGCATCGTAAACTTTTAGCTGTTCTCTTCGAACACAGCGGCTTTAAGAAAAAATTACAAATGATCTTAAAGGATTCGATTGTCCTCCAACGTGTCAGAGAAGATTCCGACAGTAAGGAAATCGTTTTATCAATGGATATACTTGCTTCCTCTACCTTGGGAATCATTATGTGGTGGCTTAAAGACGGGGTTCATTTTAGTTCTGAATATATTGCAGATCAAATGATTGAATTGTATCGATAGATCTTTCAATCAAATAGGGAAGGCAGTAAAACAAAACCTCCCCAACTTCTTTTTTTCATCTATGTTTTTAAAGAACATACAAGGAGTATTAATTTCGTAGTTTAATCGTTTATAATAAGATAAAAAGGAGGGATTTATTATGAAGTGGCAAGAAGTTAGGGAATTATTTCCTAATCAATTTGTATTACTATCAATCCTCGACTATCATGAGGAAAATGGAAAAAAAATAATCGATGAAGTAGCACCCATTCGCTCTATTTCAAGTGAATACGCTAATAAAGAGTTCTTTAAAGTAAAACCAGGCAACATTGTTTACCATACGTCGAACGAGAGATGTATTGTCCATATTCGTAAAGATCCGTTATTAAGAGCGAGACGAATTTAATGCAAATTTCATCTGATGGACAACTCCTAACAACATCTCTCATTATTACTTTTCGCGGAAGAATACTAAAAGTGAATGATATTATTATTGATACAGGCTCAGCTCACACAGTTATTAGCCCAGATATTTTAGAAGAGATAGGGGTAGTATATGAATATGGAGACAATATTTATGAAGCCTATGGGATAGGTGGCTCAGTGCCTTTTTATACTAAAATAATGGATGAAATTCAAATTGATACGTTTATAGTGAAGGACATTGAAGTGGATGTAGGAATTCTCCCTAAAGATCATATAGGACTTCTAGGGTTAGATATTTTATTGACCTACAATTTTATAATAGATATGAACAAGTTAGAATTATCCCCCTCAAAGAAATAGAATGAAGTTTAATAGAAAAATCTACTCTTTCCACGTATATACACTTCTCATTCATCTCAAACTCATGTTAGAAATAGAACACATATGAGAAATAGTTGCTTTCATGCTTAATTGTTTATTCGATTTTCAACTCATTACTATAATAGTTGTAATAATTTCAGAATCTTCATTGCCTAGTTTTGAAAAACGGAGTTCATTTTATCTCTGAATATTTAGCTGATAAGATGATTGAATTGTATCGATAGATATAAAAGAGAAGGCTGTAGAAACAACCTTCTCTCGTTTGTTTATTTAGTACTCTCGTCTATGGCTTTTGCAGAACCTGTAAATGGATGAATCTCATACGTTAAATCTCTGCCAGCTATCTTTTCTTCGGCAGTGATCATCCTACCTAAAGAAGCATAATAAAAAACAACGGCACCAAACGCTAAAATTCCACTTATAGCTTCAAACCAAAAGACCATCAACTTTCATCTCCTCACTTTACAAGGCTATTATTCTCTACCTTCGCATTTATCTTCAAAAAAATAACCTTCAATTCCCTTTAGCTAATATAAACGCCATAAAACTAGGATCTGGCTTAGCTTCTTTCATTCCGTTTTCAGTTTGAAGAAAAACAGTCTTCTCCTTTTCATAATATACTTTTATTTTCAAATTTCCTAAGTCCATTAATTTTGTATACTTTCTACTAAAAGTAGTTTCTTTTGAATCATATGCTTCGTTATTTATGAACTGAACAATTTCGCTAATTGCTGCTTTATCTGTTATTTCTACAGCATCTTGTTCCGAGTCATTTTGATATATACGAATCTTCTCTGGATTTTTCTTCAACCATACTGTACTATCTAGAATGTCCCGCTTATCAAACATTACTTCTGTTTGCTTTTCTGCCTTATTATACGAAGCAGATAGAGACAGTTCACCGTCAAATCCTTCTTTCCTCCAAGTTGAATAAAATCCAGACCAATCATTTGCTGAATCATTATCCTCAAGCGCTGAGCCTTTAACCTCCACTTTCCATCCGTGCTTTGGAAGTTCTTGATCGTAGTATTCATAAATATCCTCCCATCTATTTCCATTCATAATATAATGGTGTTCAGTTGGTTTAAGTCCAGCGTATAAAGGAATATCTTTCTCTTGTTCAGGAATAATAGTCATTCCCTTATATGTGTCATCCGTTACTTTTTGATAAACAACGAAACCAGTAACAAGGATAATAAAAATAAATCCATATAGAACAAACCGGTTTTTAAACATTTGAGTTCTCCTTTTCCATTTACTTTTCACTATTCTCTCTAATTATAGTATAATATTTCCATTAGCGCTTTTTATTTTTTTGAAAATTCATTTATTTAGGAATGGAAATTTTTTAAATTTAAGAAGAGGAAGCTTCGATATCGATGATTTTATCCTTAATACGATTGGTGCTTTAATCGGTTTCACTATTTGGAAAAAATTATTTAAACGGAACGCCATGCGAGGTTGAAGAAGATTTGCCAGCTTACTATGGGGATTTTCTATAAATACTTTCATAAAAAAATTGGAAATAACCTCCATCCCATTTCGAAATATTGTATAATACACTTACTACAAAATAATGGAGGGCTACAAATGACTAAAAATGGATGGGTGTCCCTACTTATGGTTGGTATTTCTATTCTATTATCCTTTTTTCTCAGCGCCAAAAATGCAGGCATTTTCTTCTTATTATTTAGTATTTTATCTTTAACTGGAATGGCATTTGCTATCTTGTCTAAGAAATGGAGCAATATTATCCTTGGAGTCCTTTTAAATGTTGCATCAGGTGTTATTTTTACATTATTAGCATTTGCAATGGGATTTGGTGAGGCTTAACTACTATTCTAATTAATATATTTCCATTTGAGCATCTTTTGGGCTTACACTTTTGATAAAGGAGATTTCCTTTTCAATAACATTGGGAACAAAGATTTCTGTTCCCCAATGACTGGAATGAAATACAATACCCTCTTCCTTTAATAAATTCACCGTAAACCACTTTAATTCTCTAGCTTTATTTGTATAGCGGTTGCATAAATAATGGACAAATGCTGCTGTTTTCTTCCCATAAAATATCGTTAAGTTACCCTCTTTCCGTATTTCGATTTCAGGATAAAACTGTGATTTGATTTCTTCTATAGTAGTCGTTTCTTCATTCCAGCAATGAATTTCAACACAATCCGATTTTCGTAAATAGTAATCCACTACATGGAGCCAATAATTATAGATTCCTATTACAGGTTTTGGGAAGCTAGAATTTTCTTCCGTATACACCGGAATATATATAATAATATTTTTTTGCAAAATTCCCTTCCCCCCTTTTCTTATCTCGAAACACCCTTCCAAAAAACCTCCCACAATGCTTCTAATTTATCATCCACTCTTTTTCCCGAATTAAAATAAACAATTTCCACCATGATTGCGATGATTATTCCTGTAAAAGCGGAGTTGAAAGTGTTTGCATCTTTTATGCTAAGCTGCCCTTTTTCTATCCACATCCCACACTTTTGGCCAATTAAATGCTCCTGGAAATTCTCTGCTTCTGTTACTTCTGTTTGAATGACATCATATAAATGCATTGGCGGGAAGAAGCCCATTCTTAGCCAAAATTTCAGCATTTCATTTTCCTGAAACATTCCTTTTACGTAAAGTAAGTAATGATACAGAAACGTTTCTGGATTGCTACTATCTTCTTTTTCAAAAAAATCCTGTTTACGCTCGATTTCCTCTGCCTTTGCTTCTTTTAATACTTCGAGAAAAAGGTCATCTTTTCCTTTGAAATGGGAATAAATCGACGCTTTTTTTATGCCCGCTTCTTCGGCAATTTCAGAAAGAGATGCTCCTTCAAATCCATTTTGTAAAAAAAACTTAATTGCCGCTTTTTTTATTTCTTCTTTTTTCACGAAAGTCTCTCCTTTATGAGATTAGTTTCAAACCAACTGCAGCACAAAGAATCATTGCAATAAATAAGATTCTTTTCCAATCCTTTGGCTCCCCGTATACAAACATCCCTAAGATGGCGGATCCAACTGTTCCAATTCCTGTCCATACGCCATATGCTGTACCCATTGAAATAGTCTTCATTGCATAGGTTAGTAATGCAAAGCTACACATAAACCCAATAATTAAATAGAGGAGCGCATCCCATTTTTTCATCGTTAACCGTTTAATATTGATGACACCTATTATCTCACAACAACCTGCAGCAATTAAAGCTACCCATGCCATGTTTTAAGCCTCCTCTTTATTTGTCGCTTCATCTGTTACCATTTTTAAGCCAATTACCCCTATAAGTAAAACGAGAATCAATACTATTTTCACTAGATTAATTGGTTCCTTAAACAGAATGATTTCCGCAATCACTGTTCCAGCTGTCCCCAACCCAGTAAACACTGCGTAAACCGTACCAATAGGCAAATATTTGGTTGTATAGATTAAGAGATAAAAACTAATGATGATTGCGGCCATTGTTCCAGTCCATTCTAAAAAAGTAGATGCATGTTTTAGACCAGAAACCCAAGCAACCTCCACAATCCCAGCACTAAAAACCATTAGCCAATACTTATTCAAATTAATCCCCTCCCTTTCACTTAACTACCGACCGTTCGGTAGTTATTTTGCCACAAAATAGTTTCTCCGTCAAGAAACAAGCTAATTTGGTTCAATATTCTAAGTATGATAGAATGATTAATAAGGGACTTACCATAATTTGGAGATTACAATAAAAGAATAATAAATAGGAAACTATTTATTTCTTTTAAAAGGAGATCGGAGTTGTAAAAATGAAGAAATATAAAACTTATATAGTATCAACCCTATTGGTTATTTTACTAATAGGAATGACTGCATGTAGTAATTCATCTGATGATGCTGCAGCTGTCAATCAACAATCTAAACCTGATCATATACTAGAAAGCAGTGATGATTCAACTACTGACAGTACAAACGATTCATCCCAATCTAATGATTCATCTCACACTACAGTGGAATCCAGTACTAGCGAAAATAAAGGTTCGGGTGGAACCTCCATTAATAATAGCGAATCGCAACCGAAGGATGATACAGAGGAAAGAAGGAAAGAAAGCTTAGATAACATTCAAAAAGAACTTGATGCCTTGCCAGATAAGATTGAGGGAAACAAAAAAGTTTTTATCGAAAGATTAGACAACATCCAAAAAGAGCTTGATACATTACCTGACAAAGAGGGTTCAGATTCAGGTGCAACAAACGCTATGAAAAACTACTATGGAGTTTCTTATGAACAGTATGACAAAGCTTTAAATGCTATTTATACTATTTTAAAAAAGGAGCTATCTCCACAGTCTATGAAGGATTTAAATAAGGAACAGCTGAAATGGATTGAACAGAAAGAGACTAGAGCAGAGGAAGAAAGACTAAAATATAATGGAGGCACCTTTGAAAATGTCGCATTATATATCTCTTTATATGAATCAACAAAGGCAAGAAGTTATCAATTAGTTAACGAGTTTATGACAAACTAAAAGAAAGATGGGAAGTCACATCAACTTCCCATCTTTCTTTTAGTTTATTTTCTTATTATCTTTACTGTTTACAATAATGCTATACTCTTCATTAGCAAGTATGTCTGCTATTTCATCAGATTTTAAAAACTCCACAATTACTCCTTCAATTTCAGCTCCTAGTTGTTTTGAATGAGGATTGGAACTTAATTCAGAGGTACTAATAATAAATGTCAATGGTACCCTTTTATAGCTTACACCTGTTACCTTGTATTCTTTTTTAGATAATAGACCTTCCGCAATGGCTGATTCGACGGGTGCTATATTATCAGCAACTCTTACCTCAACCCTTGTATTCGTCGGAATAATCCGGTAACCTTTATAATGATTTGCATTTGTCACCTCTAGTCCAGCCTTTTCCACCTTTTTCTCTATTGATTGGAAATATTTTTTATCCCCGACAATATTGATAAAAATAGCGTTTTCCGTAGGATCAACCTGGACCATATCAAATTTATAATCTAATTTCTTCATTTTTTCTTCCACTTTTTGCTCAAGTAATTGCTTTTCTGCATTTTCTTCTTCATTCAGGACATAATCTGTTCGCTCTTTATATTCATTCACCTCTACTATATAAGCATCATACCCTTTTTCGTTCAGTTTGTTTACAGCAATCTTTTTCACTTCATTTTTCACTTCTTTATAATAATCCGAACCTTTAATACTTATCATAATCTTTTTTTGAGGGTCATATCCAATTCCTATCCCTTCAATTTCATACCCTTTATCTACTAATTCCTCATAAATGACTGTCATAATGGATTTCGATTGAAAGACAGATCCTAAATAAGGGATAGAAGAAATCATTTTTGCCATAGTTGGCGATACAAGTGCAGAACTGAAAAATATAATCATTAAAACAGCTACCGTACTCCAAGACACAATCCTTTTCTTGCGTTTTGACCATGTTTTTTTATTACTTGATGAGTTATTTAGAACAGGGCTTGGGTTTTCATTCTTTGCTTTTTGCATTCCTAAAATGACTCTATTATGTAAGTCCTCAGGTATTTCAATTTTATCTAATTCTTGTCTGATTTTATTATCCATACATATCTGCCCTCCTTACTTTTTTTCGAAGTTTCTCAAGCGCACGATATAACATTGATTTGACTGTGCTTAGCGGCATGTCTAAAAAGTCCGATATCTCATTAAACGTGTAGCCTTGGTAAAACTTTAGCAATACAACTGTCTTTTCCTCTTCATTCAATATATCCAATAGATCTTGTAAGGATATAGATAGTGGAATATCTTCTTTCATCGAAATGGAGGATTCTATCGTACCTTCCACCTGTAAATATACTAATTTCTTATTTTTTCTTAACAAATCAATCGAGCAGTTTATCGCAATTTTTATTATCCACGTTTTAAATAGGGTAACATCTTTCACACTGCTAAATTTTTGAAAAGATTTATAGGCTGTTTCCTGTACGATATCTAGTGCATCATCCTTATTTTTGACATAAACATAAGCCATTCTGTAAATGTCGTGCTCATATTGTTGAAAAAGCTTTAAAAAAGCTGTTTCTTTTTCCGTTTGTTGCTCCATTTCGGTACTTATGTTCCTCACCTACTTTCTTACTTCTACTTATTAGACGACTTAAGTTGCAATTTGGCCGAAACTTTTTTATTTTCCCAAACTTTTTCCAAAGAAAAAAACCGAGTGCTAGCTCGGTAGTTTGGAAGGATTCCTTTTTATCTGATTAAAATTTGGTTATTGATATGATGTTCCATATGGTCAAGATAGTCTTGTATTAGCCACTGTAATGTTTTATGGGTGTTACCCAAATCACATATATAAGTTAATTTTTCAGTAGGAATATTCATTATGATATTAATAATTTGTTTATTCAATGTTTGAAAAAGATTTAGAATTTCATCAAGTGGCCTTTCTTGATAATTTTGAACAATTACCCATTGATCTTGATCATACGATTGGATTCGATATGGTTGTTCCTCATATTGAATTTTTACAAACCGATCCAAATTATTAATGGCTGAATCACATAGATGTCCTACTATCTCTTTTTTAGCCCATTTATTCGGTAATGGGCGAGTTGATATTTCCGTTTCCGACAAGGAGTTGAATTCTTTTGGTAGTAATTTTATCCAGTAGTCGATTCTTTTTATTATATCTTCCATATTCCTCTCCCCTTTCATTGGCCATTCCATTTAGATACAAGTGATCCATAATAAAAAAACAGCTTCCTATTCCTTCCCAACTCAGTTCCTTGTATTCTCCACTTAATTTACACTATTGGTTGATTATTTCTATAAAGTGATAATAACACAATCCTCTGACTATTCCACCGCTAATCTACACAGAAAAAAAGTGATCACCTTTGATCACTTTTTTATGCTTGAACTTATGGTTATAAACCGATATGTATTATCTAGCCCACCCTACATTTTCTCTCACAATTTTAGCTGGATAACCTGCTATTGTGCAATTCTTCTCTTTGAATTTTTTCGTAACACAGCTATTATATCCGACGATGCAATCATCTGCTATTTCGGTACCTTTTAGGATATCTACATTTGCCCCTATCCAAATATGGTTACCTATTGTGACAGGCTCTGTGTTTTTATCTTTGCTATTATCCAAGATATTATAAATGGTATGTCCATTGGAATCTCTTACACTAACGCTCCATCCAAATAAGACATTATCGCCTATTTCTATCCTTTCCCGGCATGCAAAAAAGCAGTTTCGATTACAGTCAAAGTTTCCCCCGAAGGCTAAAGACCCCTTGTCCACTCGAATGGAAACTCCGCTCGCGAAATTAGCTTTTCCGTTGAAAATTAATTTCCCTTCCTTTTTCACACAAATAAATCCGCTATTTTTTAGTGATTGATTGACTCCGTCTGACCCATTGGTGAAATTCACCTTAATCATAAATCGCGTTATTTTGCCATTAATGACACAGGTATCCCTACTAACATCCGCAATCTTTGTATTGTATGAAATTAAGATAGGTAGCTTTATAGAGAGTTTAAATGGGAAGGCTTTAAAGTTAAAATATAGCGTTTTTGGCATGGATAATAATAGCTTAATCAATAACATAAATTTTCTCATTTGCACTCTCCTGAACTATTCATTGTCATATACTAATAGTACCAAAGGCGTAATAAGGAAAGTGCAAAGGTTTTATTAATTCTATATGTATTTCTTGTAAATTTATATCGTGCCTTGATTATAGTAAGGGACCTTTCCTAGCAAAAGTTCACTAATACCATCTGCATAATAAGAAGCCAATTTATCCGCTTCTTCTATATGAAACCACTGAAGCTGCAGTATTTCCTCTGGTATTATAATGCCTTCCATCCCCCCAACAATTTCTCCTTCAAAAGTAAAAAAGATAGCGTGATTATTTCTTTTTAAAAACTTCCCTTCATTAATCGCGACTATTTTACCTGGTTTTATAATCAGACCAGTTTCCTCTTCTACTTCCCGAATAACAGCTTCTTCTAATGATTCTCCTGTTTCCACTTTACCTCCTGGAAAAGACCAATGACCCTCATGATTTTTTACCATTAAAATCTGAGTATCCCTATTTCTAATTAATGCGTAAACTACTTTTACCTCTTCCAAATGAAGATCCTCCCATTTCTACCACTAATATATGACGCTTAGCTTCTTTCTTTTTTAATAGAGTATAGCAAAGTACCTGTCAGCATTCCTAGCGTTATTCCTACTCCACAGCTACCAACTGCTAAAAATACATTCCCTGCTATAATTCCAAATGTACTAAATATCGAGCCAGCTAATAATCCAAAAATCATTCCATATGCTATATAGCTTTCTAATTTAGGGTTCTTTTCTTCTGAATTATCACTCATAGTTTCCCCCCTTAATCTTTGCTATGCACTTCACTCCTATTTGCTCTATTTTAACTTAATACCAAAGCTTTTTTTAAAATTTTACTATTTAATAGAAAAAACTGAGGTAGTATGATCTGTTATTTCTAAAATTAGTTGATTATTAAGAAATCAGAAGTAAATAAAAGAAACGATACCAGCAATAATGGTATAAGCTATAGAAACATAGAAGGATAGTGTAGGGGTAAAACTTCTTTTCTGCCTGTCTATTTTTGTTTTCACTTCCGTTGCAGCCCATTGTTCATCGTTATTACCGCTTTGAAGCCGTGCATCAGCCAAATCAGACATAAATCCACCCGAAGAATTAAAGAAACCGATAAAAATGGATACTGCAAGCCCAGCTAAAAAAGACCAATCAATGAAATTGTTATTAAAAATTGCTGCTAATCCCCAATTAACAAAAATAATGCAACCTAAAGTAAGACAAGCCCAAACAATTTTTTTCATCTTATCCTGACCTCCAGTATTTTAATCTTCTAGTTATTTAGGAGTCTGCTTATTTTTGAGTGAATCAAGAAGTATGAGCTACCCCCCCCATCATAAATCCTCCAACAATAAAGAGCGTCGTCCCGATGATAATCCATTTAGTGGATAAAAAAGTAAATACGTAAATTCCTGCCATAAATAAAAATCATCCACCGACTATCAATAGTGTACCTTTCTTCATTTCTTCCTCCAATTCAGCTAATTTAGGTTCCCAGGATCGAATTCCATTTCGCTAATGATTTTCCCTATATGTATTCATACGTTTATGGAACAATTTGGTTTCATTAATTATAGCTTTAGTTATTGCTCCATTGGACAACAAAATGCTCATTAGTTATTTATGCTACCTTCTAACAGTTTCATATTTAAAGTATCAAAATCCTCTTTTTTAAAAGAAACAGTTACTCTATCCACTCGCCTCGAATTTGGATAGAGAACCAATTGCTGATGAAACCTTATCCCAGATGGCCCAATTATTTGGTAAATCAGGTTTAAAATATAAAAACAATCTGAGTCAACACCATCTTTTAAATGGTTTTTAATACTTATTACCATTAAGTTTTCGATATGTTCAAATCTAGGTTTCCGTGGAGAAATATTATTAATTTTGCATAGTTTCTTTACTATATGTTTAAAAATGTCTGAATGATCGTTATCTCTATCCAAAAGATTCACTCCTTATTTCAACCTACTATTATGTATTGAAAAAGATATCGTAGTATCCTTTTTAATATGAATAATTTAACACACTTTCTAATATCTTAAAATCTGAAAACAAAGAATTATTTGAATCTGCTATACTGAAAGAAATATTTATCGATGAAGAGGTGAATCGAATGTATTGGACTCCATTATTTGAAAATGATGTACCAGCAGCACCTTTCTGCTCTTAATGAGAAAGGTGACTGCATCTCTCCGTTAGGGGCTTTTAGACCTACTAAAAAAACGGAGGATAAAAATGAAAAAAAGTATATTAGGATCTATTTATTTAACTTTAGCTGCAAGCATTTGGGGTGGTATGTACGTTGTTGTGAAAGTGGTCGTTGCGGTCATTCCCCCACTTGAACTTGTGTGGATTCGTTATCTAATTGCTATTGTCACATTGCTTATCATTGGCTTGGTAACTCGGCAAAAATGGCGAATCGAAAAACGTTATTTCCTTATTATCATAGCCATCGGCATTATTGGAAATGCCATTTCTATTATTGCTCAAGAAACAGGTACCATGTTGTCCACAGCTCAAATGGGTGCAATTATCACTTCAGCCACCCCTGCGTTTATGGTTATTTTTGCACGATTGCTGCTTAAAGAACGTTTGACAATGAAAAAGGGTCTTTCCGTTTCTCTCGCTACAATTGGCGTTTTTCTTATTGTCGGAATCGGTGATCTTGATTTAACAAGCAAATTAGGTGGGATTGCACTTTTAATCGCCGCATTGACGTGGGCATTTATGTCTGTACTTGTAAAGCTTTTGCCAAGTGACTATTCACAAATTGTTGTCACTACTTATTCTATCGCTGTCGCTTTAATCGTGTTGACACCTTTTGTTATGCCAAGGCTACTAGGAATCAATATTTCTGAATGGGGACATCCTTCTATTTTTGGAGGTCTATTATATTTAGGCATTATTTCAACAGCCGGAGGATTTCTACTATGGAACCGTGGGCTACAAATGCTTAACGCCTCAAGTGGAGGAATCTTTTTCTTCTTCCAGCCTGTGGTCGGAGCAATTCTTGGTTGGCTTATTCTTGGAGAAAGTATCGGTTTAACCTTTTGGATTGGCTCTATCCTAATTCTTGTTGGTGTTTTATTTATTATATCGGAGAAATGAACAAGTTCCCCTTTTTATCCATAAAAAGGGGAACTTGTTCTCTGTATCTAAACTTTTCTTTCCCATCCCTAACCTTTTACATAAAAAGATTTTCCACATTATTAAATAATTTAAATACCATCACCCGTTCACCTGTACGAGAGCTTAAATCTGTATGAAAACTTTTTACTTCTTCTCCAGTAATGGTTAATATACATTTCTTTAGTTCTTCTACACCTGATTCCACTAATTCGGAACGAGTTTTCTTAATGGTTAATAGTCCTTCTTTTGTTTCACACACCGTATATTCCGCTGGTGTTAAAATACCTTGTAAACTCACTATTATCATATCCCGTAATATATCTGTTTTGACAGATAAAGATCCACGACCAAGAAAGTCCTTTTCCCATTGAGTAATTGCCTTACTTATCTCGGCTTCACAAGAGCCTTTTGATATTTTCATTTATTATGCATCCCCTATTGAACAATAAAAACTAGTTTTCTATCTGTTTTTTATTTTAAAATGGTAGGCCCCTTGTAGAAGCAAATCTTCGTTAAAAGCACTCCATTTGAAGAAATCTCTGTATTATATATGAATATATACCAATCCAATTGGTGACTCATTAATAATTTATGCGTTTTATCATTTTTTTAAGCAGTTTTATTTGCAGTAATCTCCACAATGGAAGACTTTCCATGCTGATTATTGATCATTAAACCTCTAACTTTAACATTTGCAGGCACTAATGGATGGTGACAAATCATATTAACACAATTTTTGATATTGTCTCCAGTATTTTGTTTACCATTTAACCATTCATTAATCGTTTCACCGGAAAATTCAGGCATGCTATTTTGAAAAAGATAATCCAATGTTTGTGTTTTTACATCAGATTGCCTGTCTATAGAAATAGCATTATACCCTTCCTCTCCTGTTCCTACAACAAAAATCTCTTCCACTTGTTCCTGATAAATTGCAATAATAATCGACCTCATAATATCCCCAAAAGGATTTGAAATAACAGGACCAAAGCATTTGATAGTCAGCATGTTTTCTCGTTGAATATTCGTTTCTTCTTTTAAAATAGACTCCAAGCTTTCTCTAACGTCCATCAGAAATAACACTTTTTTCGTCTTTTCTAAATTCATATCGTACACCCCTTTGTAATGTAAATCAACTGCTACCAGTTTTGCCAATGACCTTCTGGGTCGACACTTGCTAGTCGGACCCAACCATTTTGGACTTTTTGTTGAAATACTGCATTATTTTTTAATAAGCGCTCTACATATTCTTTAGGTGCTTGAATGACAATAAGTAAACGTAGCGGAGAATGATAAGCCTCATTGTCTGATTGCATAACAGATTGCCAAGGTAGTCCAGTTAATAAGTCACTCGCATTCCCCTGCATAACCCCAAGGCCTGCTGTAACGGTTTGCGTTGCCTTATTGCCACTACCATAATAATGTGGTGCTACTGTTGATGCGTAATATTCTAAATTTATCCATTGAGCGACAGTTCCTGGTCCTGAAATAATCGTATCCAAAAGTTCCCCACTTCGATCCTTCTGCCAATTATAATTATGAAGAAAGACTCTTCCTTCTAAGTCACAACCATTCGTTAACTCACGTTGCCCGATAATAAATGCAGCATTGCCCGCTAACCCCCATTCCGGACGGATCACGCTCCAATCTTCCGCTAGTTGATAGGCCTCAGACTTTGGTTTGTTATGTTTCGATTGGAAATGAGGTAATTTAGCTAGTCTCTCTTCATTTGCATGATGGCAAACCCTTGGCAAAATGGCTTCGATACGCTGAAATGCAACTTGTGCTGATTTGGAAAGTTCCGGAACATAAATCCAGTGTAATTCATCCACCGTTGTATTGTGCTCAGCCGCTACAAAAACAGTTTCATCAGGAATAGCTATTCCTTCCAAAGAAAGTCCTTTCCTTACTTCAGGAAGATTACATAAAGTCGCTAAAACCCTAGCATTGAATCCACCTGATGCCCCACCACATGCACCACATTCAAGAGAAGACGCATAAGGGTTATTGGTACTTTGGCTACCATGTCCACATATAACAACCAATGGGCTGAAGTTATCTGTTATCCCCATCATCTTTAAAGCTTGACGTGCATAGTTCACTTTATCTCCCTCGGAAAATCCAATGGGTATTCCGGTCTCTGTTGGATGAACATGATTAAGCACCAGGCTTGTTTTAGGTTTACGCAACCAAGTTTTACGAACATTGTGAATGAAACGATCTGCACTTTTTGGCATAAAGCTGCGTGCCACCATTTGGAGACTAAGAAAGGGACCACTTAATTCTGGTAAAAGTAAGCTTGCAAGTAAGTTCTGTTTCATTGTTTTAAATGTGTAGCTTAATGAATGAACTGCCTGCTTGCGTTGTTGAAAGGAAATTAAGTCATTCTCCTCCGTACTCTCTATAATTTTGTGCAAAGGCTTATTCATAATTGGCAAGGATGGATGACTATGTTTGCATCCTAGTTCATTCGTTGCAATCGGTACCCCAAAGAAACCAGCCATGCCAATCGTTTCAAATGGACCTTCTTTTTCCAGTTGACGACGAAACGGTTCTGAGCGTACATCAATACAAAATACGAATTGCGCTAATGCTGTATCCTTCTCGCTGTTACTAGATTGATTAGAGATTATCTTTTGCTTTAACTGCTCAGCATGTGTTTGTTCCCAAGCTTCTAGCCACAATTTTCTGCAGAGCTTCTCATCAAATTTTGCCGCAAATAACAAATATTCCTGTTGTTTAGCACATGACTTATGTGACCATTCCTCTAGCGAAAGGCTTCCCCAGTGAATCCAAGCTGCTAGAAGAGAATGAATGGACTCCTTTTTCTTCAATTGTTTATTCCTAAAAGGTAGATAAGGATGTATTAGAGCCCATTCCAACGAAATTCTTACTGCCAAATATTCGGTTAGTAAAGCATTTTCCTCACTCGACTGGTTAGAACGCCAAAGCATCATTCCTGCCCAACCCGGTAAGGAAAGTAAATGTGCTTCTAGATAACTCTGGATTTCTGTTTCAGGGATATTCAGTGCTTTTAATGCATTTTCCAAAGCACTATCAGCCTCTTCTGGCCAACTTTTTAAGCTTTCACGCTGTGATTTAGATAGTGCTGGATCATAACAAACGAGACGGTGCCAAGAACGAAAGAAACCTTCCTCGCGATGTGGCATTTCCCAACCTGCCTGAGAGTCATCGAGATATAATTTACACCACTTAATTACATGGTAATCGAGAATATTGATTAACCTTTCCCTATCTTGATTCTCTATTTGAGAACTGATTGGTTGGATGGAGGAATGATCGATAGTATCGGCAATTCGTTCCGAATACTCCTCCCCTTTTTTCTTAAGTTCTGTTGATGATAAAAGATTAGTTGGGATTGGTTCCAATTTCAGTGCTGCATGGCAAAAGCGCTCTGCTACATCTCTTGGGAGACTAAATGTATGTAAATTTGAATCAAGCCAACACTGCAGTCCCTGCTTCACAAATGCTTCATTAATCTCTCCCTTATTTTTGGCAGAAAGAATCATAGAAGCACTTGGATAAATATCAACATCACGAGTATTCTTTAACCAACCCGCAACTTGATCAAAAGATTGCTTTTCAAGTCCCATCCAAGGATGACGTGCTGCAAAGGTAGAAATCGGCCAAAGTGGGGCAATTACTTTACTAGCAGTTTCAACTAGACTACTAATATTACTTTCTATGAAATCAATAGTTATCTCTTTCTTATTTGAATTTTCTTTTGTTAATACAGATGTAACACTCATCACTAATTACCTCCTTATGGTAATTGTTGTTTTAAATAGCTCGGATGGCTCTCTACAGATTTGGGCTTTGCTTCCCCTAATCTCACTAACCAAAGATAAAGTACCGTAAAGAAAATAGACGAACGATTACGTGCAGTAAATGCCCTTATTGCACTGCCAACTAATAAGAGACAAGCAACAATGATGACTGCTGCTATTGGAGGTTGATTCCCCTGGGAAACAGTAGTCTGCAGGAAATCATAGAAAAAATGATGAATAGCGAAATAAATAGCAGCCGTTCCTCCTACCATTAATAACCCTGCGATTCGACCAATGCTCCCTTCTCCAAAAGCTACTAGCTGTCTCCAAGAAATAGACAAGGACCACCCTAAGATTAAGGCACTAATTAGTTGATATCCCTCTCCTGGTGCCTTGAGCCAAAAAACCAACCCAACAACGAAGCCTAAAATCCACCCCGTCATTGTCCATAAAAAGGAAGCCTGCTTATTACTGTGAGTGGGTCCTTCGAAACGGCGCACTGCTGAACCTGACTGTAAAAAAAGGGTTGCTTTAAACAAACCATGTAGAATTAGATGAATTATGGCAGCAATATATGCACCTAACGCACATTGAATGAGCATAAAGCCCATTTGTCCAATAGTCGAGCCAACTAGCTGACGCTTGTAGTCAACTTGTACTAAACTAATTCCAGTACCAACCAAAACAGAAATCCCCGCAAAAACAAGTAAAATAATGGAAGAAACATCTCCATTAAATAGTGGAGAAAAACGAGCAAGCATAATCCCACCTGCATTCACAATTCCTGCATGCATAATCGCAGAAACAGGAGTAGGCGCAACAACAGACTCTACTAACCATCTTTGGAATGGCCATTGAGCTGCTGGAATGATAACCGCTAGGACAATCAGTAAGTTAATCCCTGTTCTTTCCCATGTTGCAAGCTGTGCTAAATTTTCAGTAGATAGAGCTGACGATAATTGCCAATTACCTGTACATTGAAATAGCCAAATGACCGCCAATAATAAGGCCAACCAGCCAAATATAAAGTTGCGACCAGAGATCTTAGATGCTTCATTCGCTACTTTCCACCCACTGTTTAATCTTATAAGCAAGGTTAATCCAGCAAGGGTTGCCCCCCAAAATAGAACCATTAAGCGAAGATCAGCACTTAACCAGGCAATGGAAGCGGCAGTTGTTGTGAATGTAAAGAGTGGAAAATATTTTCGATAAGAACGATCTCCCATTAAGTAGCGTATAGAAAAACGTTGAACAATTAATCCAATGGCAAGAACGAAAAAAGTCATTAACCAAGCCAAGGAATCCAAGTGCAAAGGACCAATATTTTCTCTTCCATTCGTTTTTACAAGTGCTACTAAAGAAATCAAAGGCGGTAAAGACACAATCCAACTATGTATTTTCACATAACTCAATGGCATTCTTGGATGCAGAAGTAATAATCCACTTAGCATAGAAACAATAATCATCATAAAAAACAATACTAGTAATAATAGCAAACTCTGCGAAACAAACATGTTGAATTTCTCCTTTTACTCTTACTTAGAAAAAACCTTTAATTTACAAGAATTCCATTCCTTCTTTATGGAAACAAACATTTTTTCCCAATAAAAAAGCCGACAATCTTTAAAATTCACCATGATTTTAAATCATAGGAATCAAAAAAATTGTCGGCTTCTCTTCAACTAATTGCAGCGCATTTTTTGAAGAGCTACCCTTTATAGGTTTTTATATTTTCATTTAACTTTCATATAAAGACATTCATATATTATTGGACTACTTATTTATAAAATCACTTTTCCTTATTCTATTAAGTTACTTTTTCATTCAGTCAATACAATTATTAAAAGAATGCTAAAGTCTTAATCTCCAAAGAAGAAAAATTAACTTACAACTAAGTATTTAAGCCAACAACCCACGACTGAAGTCACGAGGGTACTCGGCTAAAGCATAAATATAAGATATTCCAAATTTTTATATTTGTCAACAAGAAAGCCATTCTACAATGGAAAATTAAATTATTTCATTGGAATAATCCATTCTGATATTGTATGATCAAACAATAATCATTTTATACTGCAGGCGATAAACATCGATGCATCCTTTTTCATAAAAATCTCTTTGCCATGATAAAATGTCTTTATTTTTGATGACTTGAATCCAGCTTCGGTTAATATTTCTTTCAATTTTTCATGTGAAAAACCGTTATGAACCTTCGGATGGCTGATGTTCTCGTTCTTGTCAAAATCAACAATAATAAGCTTGCCGCCATCGTTTAAGATATGGAACAATTCCTGCAAGATTTTTTTCGTATCCGGTATATGAAGAAGAACTAGAGACATGAAAATAATGTCCGATTTAAGTTCAGAAGTTTCTTGCGTAAAATCGGAATAAAGTACGTTTGCGTTAGTAATACCTTTTAGCGCTATTTTCGCTTTCGCAACCTCCAGCATTTGTTCCCATGAATCCACCAACAAAATCGAATCTACCAAATCGGTTAATTCTAAACTAACGAGCCCAGTACCACTCCCATAGTCGATTAAAGATTGGGATTTACTGTCTTCTAGTTCTGTTCTTACTTCCTTCACGATCACTTTAGCCAATTCCATTCTATCTTCTGTATCATACCTTTTGGCCATCTGTTCAAAAACGTTCGCTTCCATCTTACGCTCCCCCTACTTTAAATATTGATTATTATAGCAATAATCAACCGTTAAAGTACAATTTGAAGTTGGTCTGGTTTGATACAATATAATCCCAACTCTTATAGCCCACCATACCGTCTTTTTCGTTTGCAGAATTCTTCCAATGCTTGTAGAAATTCCTTCTCAGAGAAATCGGGCCACAGCACATCAGTAAACCAGAACTCCGTGTACGCCAGCTGCCAGAGCAGGAAATTACTCAGGCGTATTTCCCCTCCTGTTCGAATAAGAAGGTCAGGTTCTTTCATACCAGCTGTATAAAGGTAGTTTGAAAACTTCTGTTCATCCAATTCTTCCAGTGAAAATTCCCCTTTGTTTATATCCAAAAACATCTCTTTCATCGCATTTAAAATCTCATCTCGGCTTCCATAGTTAAGCGCAAAATTAAGCAAAAGGCCGTCATTACTGCGAGTACGTTCCATTGCATCCTCTATTGCTTCACGTGTATGAGCTGGAAGTTTTCCGATGTCCCCTACTGCCTCTATACGAACATTATTAGCTATAAGATCTGGTAGATAAATAGATAGAAAATCCTTAGGAAGCCTCAATATAAACTCTATCTCAGGCTTAGGACGTTTCCAGTTTTCTGTAGAAAACGTATAAAGTGTGAGAACTTTCACCTTGCATTTAACTGCTGTCTTAACAATTTTTACGACAGTAGATACTCCTTCTTTATGGCCAGCAGCTCTGGGCATGCCCCTCTGCTTTGCCCAGCGTCCGTTTCCGTCCATTATTATAGCAATATGCTCCGGTATAGTATCATTCGGATAAAAGACGGATACTTCTGCTTGTTTCTTAGTGAAAAAAGGTAGTTTCATTGATTTTCCCTTCTTTCGATATACTTTTTAATATTTCCATGTTCACAAATAAGCTATGACTCTTTCTGTCATACATAATAATGAATGCCCTGTAATTCTGCTTATTCATTTTCTTGATCTCTACGATATTCTAAGATTTCTCCAGGCTGACATTCTAAAGCCTTGCAAATCCCCTCTAATGTTGAAAGTCGAATTGCCTTTGCTTTTCCATTTTTCAAAATAGATAGATTCGCCATCGTGATTCCAACCCGCTCTGAAAGTTCGGTCACACTCATTTTCCTTTTCGCTAACATCACATCAATATTAATTACAATTGCCATTTCATTCACCTCAGACTGTTAAATCATTTTCTGATTTTATATCGATCGCTTGTTGTAAAAGCCTTTGAAGAACAGCTGCAAAGACCGCGATTACGATGGAAGCAAAAATCGGAATCATTCCAAATAAGATAAGACCTGGAGCATCATCTGACTGTGCTAAGAGAAAAATGAAAGGCATCATTAGTACATATAAGATACTGATGATGATTGCATCTTTCTTTATATGGCTTAATGCCTTTACCGACATTGACGAGAAAGCTTCATTCCTATCAATATACCCTAAAAGTCTGAAAGTCTGATAAAGCGCCATATAAAATGGAATTGCCGATAAATATATCCCTATTACAATCGGATATAGTATATGGGCATAATCTGGATTTGCTGGATTTTTAGCCAAATCATATATTCCCCATAATCCTAAAGCAAGAACGGGGGTTCCAATAAGAACGACAGCTATCTTTAAAAAAAGTGTTGTTCCTTTTTTCATAAAAAAAGCACCTCTCCTATTTAATATCTTATTGAAATTTACCATATTATTTATCGTTTTACAATAAATATTTATTTAATTTTATACTTTTTTTATTGATAAACAAGTTTAACGATTATTTTAAAGCCTATTTCTATTTATTTTTTTCCTGTTGAAAGATCTTAGAATTAAAAAAGCAGTCCATTTCCGTTGCGGAGTGAACTGCAAAAAAGGATGCTTATAAGACAAAGCATGTAAAGGTAGCAAATATGAAGCAACCATATGGTTACATAAGCTAAGTAAAAACATCTATTAGATTTCCATTTTTTCAGAATTTACACATTTTCATGTTATTATTATAGCAGATTATTATTTATTTCTTGGAGGAAACCAATATATATGAAGAAAAAATTAATACTATGCTTTGCTTCATTCTTCCTACTCTTGGGAGTCATATTATTTATAAATAGGAATGCAGTAAAAGAAATGGGAATAGTAAAAGACATTCAAGAACTTATCTATTCGAAGCCTATTGTAGAAGAAGAAAATGCACTTTCAAAGAAAATTGGTTCTATTACCTTCAAATATAATGAACAAGAAGACCATTCAAACGTTATTAATGAAGCTCTTCAATCATTAAAAGAACAGGAAAAACTCTTTATGGAGCTTTTTGGAAAAGACCGGAATAATCCAATAGCGATTGTTTTAATCGAGGATCCATCAGTATTACAAAAATTGTTTGGAATTACTGATGATGGTTATGTAGCTGGATATTATATAGATGAAAAAAAATCGATTTATCTAGCTGTTCCTCATAATGCGGAAGAGATGCAGGTGTTTAAGGAATCGATTGTCCATGAATACACCCATCATCTTATTTCGAGTACTTTAGAAAGTGCAGGACTTAAGACTTCTGATATACCAGTATGGTTTCACGAGGGTCTAGCAGCATATGTGGAAAGAAAAGACAACGGCATTACAATGGAAGAAATTCAAGTAACGGAAAACGCAAGCTTCGAGGAACTTGAAACACATAAGCAATGGAATAAGCATTTGAATTCTCCTTTTGATCCCTATCTACAAAGTAGGTTACTAGTAGGACTTTTGATTAAAAAAGAAGGAACATCAGTAATCCCGAAATTGATGGAAGCGTGCAAAGACAACAATTTTTCAAATGCCTTTGAACAAATAACTGGACAACCATTAAAATCCTATGAAACGGAACTGTTCAAGACACTCAAAACATATCCTTCCATGGAAATTAGCGCTAGAGGTCAACTATATCAAGATGCTAATCCAGAAGCTGCATTGGAAAGTGCACTTGAAATGAACGATCTTATCCCTAATGTGGATAATGTCATTCATTTAATCTCTACTATTTATTTAGAAATGGGCGATTATGAAAAATCCATTGAAAATTTCGACCGTCTTGTTCATTTATTTCCTTATAGCTCCTATTATCAGCAATACGCAAACGTTCTTTTATTTACAGACTTGGATAAGGCATTGGAAGCATCGGCAACTTCTGTAAAACTTGCTTCTGAGGAAGATGTACCTTTTTATCAAGGGCACTTGAAATTAATGTTATCTATAAATGAGAGTGTCAATAATGATAATTCCTTCAAAGGTTACATTCAGTTTTTACATGATGATCTATCTTGGATATTAACCAACAAAAACAAAGCTGATCTAATCCATACTATATTAGATAGATATCCTCATATATCAGAGAGTAGGGATGAACTGATTGCTTTGGAACAAGGTTTACATTAGGTAGAATTGGTAAAAAATAATAACTTACTGGCAAGTTGCACTTCATTTTTGGGGTGCTTTTTATCTTTTCAACTCTATAAAGTGACTTGCATTTGAATAAAGATTACTCTTTGAAAATCCGATAGAAGTATAGAAATTATCTGCCTGTTCCGTATCTGTATGAAGCACCAATATTTTATAATATTTTCTTGCTTCAACCATAATCTTTTTGACTAATAAACCTCCTATACCCTCTCTTCTAAATTCTTTACGAACATATACCCTCCTTAGCCTTCCAATAGATTGGTCTCTTGAAAATGGATCTTTATTTAAGCCTCCAATAGCAATTAGGACATCCGCTTCATCAAATACACCAAATAATATCTCACCAAAATGGTTGAAGGTATTAATTTCATTTTTATAATCTTTCACTAATCTTTCAACAAATCGAAAGCCATCTTCCATACTTTGCTCTACTAGACTATCTAACTCATAGTTCATTAGATTTTTAATTTGTTTGATCATATATTTTTTCATCTGTAGCCCCTTTCAAACTTCATATCTATTATTTTCTTTCTAGCACGGTCATTACTCATACATAGCTAGAATTTTTTTCTTACGAGGAATGTTTGCGTTCCTTATCTCGTCCAGGTAAGTATGAAATTCATATGGAACATATTGTTGCATAATGTTAAATCCTTTCTCCCTAATATCTATAATCCCATATCGAGCAAATGGCTCATTGAAACATCCAAGAGAACCTGCATTATAAAAGGTTTTATTTTCACATAAAAATTGATGGGTGCGATGGTCGTGTCCAAAACAGACTAAAGAGGTAGAATCCAGTCCATCTAGGGGAGCGAAGTTTTCTAAGGACGGAATACCAGTTCGATCAAAAGGGTCTTTACTTATATGCATATTATACATGGATTGTTTCATTGGGTAATGAATGAAATGAAAACTTTGTTCATAGAAGGTAGGATTGATTATTCGAGGTAGATTCTTCAATTTAGAAATATACTCTTTATTTAACCTTTCTGCAATCCATTGATGGTGTGGGATAACATGGAATCTGCTTTTAGGATAAGGTTCATCGTTAAGTATTGCTAACACTGATTCATCATGGTTACCTGTTAATATTTCCATATTATCCAATTCAAATAAGGAATGTAATACCTCATTCGGGTATAGGCCGACGCCAATCATATCACCAAGACAATAGATGAAGTCAACTGATTTTTCTTTAATATCTTTAAGTACCGCTTTCAATGCGTACATATTCCCGTGAATATCTGAAATGATTGCAATTCTATACATAAACCCTCCTCCTTGTCATTGTTAAGTAAATACTACTTTACTAAAGGTGAAATTGATTAATCTGATTTAGAAAAATCACTGTAACTTAGGCTAGCAAGGTTAGAATAACTTTAACCAATTTCAATCCAATAACGCTGTACAATCTCCTTCCCATCTGCGGAAATTACTTCATTCTCTAACACTCCGCCCACTTTTTGAATCGTTTTGGCAGAGGCGATATTTTCTTTATCACAGGTTATTAATACTTTACTTAGACCAAGTTTATTAGCTTCTATTAAACTTAGTCGCAGCTGCTCTGTCGCATATCCTTTCCTGCGTTCTTCTGGATGAATGCTATAGCCGATATGCCCACTCTCCATTAACAATTCTGGTGTTAATCGATGGCGAATATTAATAAGTCCAATTAATTTCCCATTGCTAATGCTTAAAAATTGAGTAGCCGGAACCCGATTTGGTGGTAGGTTATCGCCATTTTCCTGGCTGATTACTTTATTGAGCCATTCATGAAAATCCGTATAATTTTGCAAGGAGCTGCCACCATAAGGCTGTTCTTTTCTATGTAAAAATGCTGACCTATATTCCATTAACTGTTCCATAAACTGCTCAGATGGTCTCACTAATTCCATTGAAATCCCCTTCTCTCTATCTATAGTTTTAACATTTGGAAGTAATAACCCAATTATTCTATATCACTTGTATACTTCTCCGGCAATAACTCCATTACCATTTTTATTTCTTAGACTATTTTGCTATATTTTAACATACATTCCCATTTCTCTTTGTTTTTTTGTAATGGCTTTTTTCGTAAATTGAGTAAGTTCAAAAAAAGACCCCAATAGGAGGTCCATTCATTTTTTTATAGAACCACTGAAGAAAAGCTCATCTACTGTGGTATCCAGTATAGAGGCTATATCAAATGCTAATTGTAAGGTTGGATCGTATTTATCATTTTCAATTGCATTTATTGTTTGCCTGGATACCTTACAAAGTTTAGCCAGTTCTTCCTGAGATAATTTAGCTAATTTTCTTAAATACTTAATATTATTTTTCATTTAATCACCATATTTTTTTCTGTAAACTAATAATGTTACCAAATATATAACTAGAATCACCGTCAGAAACATTATCGGAGAAATTCCATTACCATTAGTATAACTATTCCCCTGCAACGTTAGATATATGGACTGTGCTACTTCTAAAATTAGCATACCTGTCACTACGATAAATACATATGATTGAGCTTTTGTGTTGATAAACTTTCTTCTTTCATCACCTTTTTGAGAAAATGGAGCTACAAAAATCAAAATTCCGCAAACTAACAATATAGCTGAATACACAATTTTAACCCAATCCATTTTTAGTTTCCTCCTTACGAAATGTCAAAAGTGTTTTACATTTATTATTGTAGCATGTACCTCAAAAATGTCAAATACTTTTGACATTATAATTATTACTTAAAACATTAATGTTTTAGCCTTATCAATTCTGCTAGCTACTAAGTAAAAAATCGAGTGCAAAATTTTTGCACTCGATTTCAACTTTATCCTTTTTTCCCTTTCCACGAATCCTTCAATGACACAATTCTATTAAAAATTAATTTATCTTTTGTAGAATATTTATCTACACAAAAATAACCGTGTCGCAAAAATTGGAACCTATCTTCGATTTTTGCGTCCTTTATCCAAGATTCAATTCTGCAATGTTTTAGTGTAACTTTAGAATTGGGATTCATTTTTTCCTCCCACGTTTTTTCTGCATCTTTCACAATCGTTTCGTCCTCAAATAATTTATCGAAAAGATTTACCTCCACTATTTCACTATTTATAGCGGAAACCCAATGAATCGTTCCTTTTACTTTCCGCTCAGAAAATCCTGTCCCACTTTTGGTCTTTGGATCATAAGTACATCTAAGCTCGATAATTTCACCTGTAGCTTCATCTTTAATCACTTCATTACACTTGATGAAATACGCTCCTTTTAATCGAACCTCTGCATGTAAAGCTAATCTTTTAAACCCTTTTATCGGAACTTCCATGAAGTCCTCTTTTTCGATATAAATTTCTTTTGAAAATACGACCTCTCTATTTCCTAATGCGGGATTTTCCGGATTATTTTCAATCGTTAAAAGCTCAGTTTTGTCCTCAGGATAATTGGTGATCGTCACCTTTAATGGATTTAATACTGCCATCACCGTATGAACTTTGGACTTTAATTCGCTCCTAAGTGTACTTTCCAGCATTGCTATATCGGCTGTACTTTGATGTCTTACAAACCCAAGTTCTTGAACAAAGGTGCGGATACTTTCTGGGGTAAAACCTCTTCTCCGAAGTCCACGGATTGTTGGTAATCTTGGATCATCCCATCCATCTACCAGCTTCCCTAACACTAATTCCCTTAAATATCGTTTACTCGTTACAACACCCGTTATATTCACCCGTCCAAATTCTCTTTGTTTTGGTGCTTCCTTTATTTCTAGCTCAGTCAATACCCACTCATATAAAGGTCTGTGGTCTTTGAATTCGATAGAGCACAAGGAATGGGTAATACCTTCGATTGCATCTTGAAGAGGATGAGCAAAATCGTACATTGGGTAAATACACCACTCATTACCCGTTCTATAATGATTGGCGTGAATAATCCTGTAAAGAATCGGATCTCTTAAATTCATATTTGGCGAGGCCATATCGATTTTTGCTCGTAATACATGCGATCCTGTTGGAAATTCGCCATTTTTCATTCTCCAAAATAAATCGAGATTCTCCTCCACTGTTCTGTTTCGATAAGGACTATTTTTACCAGGCTCTGTAAGTGTTCCGCGGTATTCCTTTATTTGCTCAGGAGACAATTCACAAACATATGCCTTGCCTTTCTTGATCAAATTCAATGCTGCATGAAATATTTCATTGGAATAGTCAGACCCATAAAAAATCCGTTCCTCTGGAGAATAGCCTAGCCAATTAATATCATCAATAATCGAATCCACATATTCCATATCTTCTTTTAAAGGATTGGTATCGTCAAAACGCAGGTTAAAATTCCCGTTAAACTTTTTCGCAATCGCATAGTTCATATGGATGGCATATGCACTGCCAATGTGTAGATATCCATTTGGCTCAGGAGGAAATCTTGTGCAAATCATTCGATTATATGCCCCATTTTGTAAGTCTTCAGCTACCGTTTTTTCCAAGCTATTATCTAACGCTACTTTCTCTTCCGTCATTTTTATCCCTCCGTTTTTTAAGTGAAAACTATTTTTTGCCAATAAAAAAAATCCCACCCCCAAGACAATTAGTCTTGAGGACGAGATTTTATATCCGTGGTGCCACCCCAGTTTATTAATATGTCGCCATATTAAACTCTTCAGGTACGGTAGTTACCTACTTATACCCTAGCTCTATAACAGGAGCACCTGTCACACTATCCCTTCAACATAAGTTCCAATGTGAATGCTCAGAGTCTTGGTTCAATAAGTAATTCTTACTCCTTTTCAGCAGCTGGAGCTCTCTTTAAAGAATTAGGTTATTTACTCTTCTCTTCATCGCTTTTGCTATTTTTTGGATTTAAATTATTCCTATGATAACAAGGTCTTTTCTGTTTGTAAAGGTAGTATATTCATTAAAATAAAAAATGGCTGTTTTCGTAAAGTTTGTTGCTATTACCCGCAGCCGGAATACACTTCGCTTTCCGTGGGGCTCGCGCTGAGCCTCCTCAGCTTCGCCTCCG